>JABIEF010000046.1 GCA_018651345.1 Rhodobiaceae bacterium | reverse complement strand
GTAATTAAGCAACCTGCTCCATAAATACCAGTTGGATGAAACTGCACAAATTCCATATCCTGTAATGGCAACCCTGCCCTTAGCACCATTGCGTTTCCATCACCAGTGCATGAATGAGCTGAAGTGGCTGAAAAGTAAGCTCTACCATAGCCACCTGTTGCTAATATTGTTTTTTGCCCAGAAAATCTATGTATAGTTCCATCATCCATACATATAGCAACCACACCCCTACATTCACCCTTATCATCCATAATTAAATCAATAGCAAAATATTCAATAAAGAACTCAACTGAATGACTTAAAGCCTTGCCATACAATGTATGAAGCATTGCATGTCCTGTTCTATCTGCTGCCGCACAAGTTCTTTGAGCAATTCCTTCGCCATAATGTGTTGTCATACCGCCGAATGGTCGCTGATAAATTTTTCCATCTTCCGTTCTACTAAATGGTAAACCAAAATGTTCAAGTTCATAAACTGCCTTTGGGGCTTCCCTACATAAATATTCTATTGAATCCTGATCGCCAAGCCAATCAGCACCCTTAACGGTATCATACATATGCCATCGCCAGTCATCTTCACCCATATTTCCAAGAGAAGCAGCGACACCGCCTTGAGCTGCAACTGTATGACTTCTTGTAGGAAAAAGCTTTGTTATACATGCTGTCTTCAACCCTGCTTCAGCACAACCTAAAGCAGCTCTTAAGCCAGCGCCACCAGCACCAACTACTACAACATCAAAATTATGATCGATAAAACTATACTCTTTACCATTCATATTTGTAGAATCTGTCATTGAATTTTACCTTACTGTAAATAAATGTCTAATTTCCTGTTTAAGAACCTTAACCAATAAAATTTATTTTTAATATTGAGTACAAAGATGCAATCATTACGAAAAAAGAAAATAAATAATTTAAGATTAACATACTAATTTTTAATAGCTCTTTATGGATATAATCTTCGATAACGGTTTGCATGCCTAAACACATATGATAAGTGAATGATAGTATTGTTAATATCATACAAATCGATACAATCGGGCTGTTTAATAACTCAACATTCTGATTATAATTAAAACTCATTGCACAAAAAATAATTAACAAAAATCCAATAGTTAATGGAATATTTGAAATAGCAGTAATTCTTTGCTTCCAAAAATGTCCTGTGCCCTCTTTTGCTGACCCAAGTCCTCTAACTTTATTTAATGCCGTTCTCATAATTTAAAATCCATTAAGATAATGTATAATTTAAAATCCAAAAAATAATTGTAAGCAACACAGACCCGATTAGAGTACCCCAAGCTAATCTATTTATATTCTCAATCTCAAAACCAGAGCCAGTATCCCATATTAAATGCCTAATTCCACCAAGCATATGGTGTATCAACGCCCATGTGTAGCCAATTAACACAACCGTGCCTATAAATGAATTAGATATAGCCTGAAAAGTATCATACGCCGCTTCTCCAGAAGCAATACATAAGAGCCAAACCATCAGAATTGCTGTGCCAAAGTATAATAGAGATCCTGTAATACGGTGTACAATAGACATCACCATATTAATTAATGGACTATACACTTGCAAATGTGGTGATAATGGTCTCTCTATTTTTTTCATTTTTAACATATTTAATTTATAATTTATATTGGTTTCTTGATATATATAATACTTCTATTTCTAAATTTAAATAAGAAATTTAGAAATAATAAATTTACTTTTAAAGTAAATTTATGTTTATCTTATTAAGATATAATTTTCTTATTTATTAAAAGTTCAGCTATTTGAATACTGTTAAGAGCAGCACCTTTACGAAGGTTATCTGAAACAACCCACATTGATATTCCATTCTCTACTGTATTGTCTTCTCTTATTCTGCTAACAAATGTTGCATAATCACCAACACATTCAATTGGTGTTATATATTGATTCTCTTCCGGATTATCTACAACCAATACTCCAGGAGATTCTCTTAGAATATCACGTGCTTCGTCTGCTGAAATACTATTCTCAAACTCAATATTAATTGCTTCAGAGTGACCGACAAAAACAGGGACTCTAACACAAGTAGCAGTCAGTTTAATTTTTGGGTCCATTATTTTTTTTGTTTCCTCTACCATCTTCCATTCTTCTTTTGTATATCCATCTTCCATAAATATATCAATATGGGGGATAACATTAAAAGCAATTTGTCTAGTAAACGCCTCTGGTGTGGGCTTATCATTAACAAAAATACCTCTTGTTTGATTGAATAGCTCGTCCATTGCTGAATTACCAGCACCAGAAACTGACTGATAGGTTGAAACAATAACTCTTTTTATTTTTGCAACATCATGCAACGGTTTTAATGCAACAACTAATTGCGCCGTCGAACAGTTAGGATTTGCAATAATTCTCTTTTTCAGAGCCCCATCTATATCATTAGGGTTAACTTCAGGAACAATCAATGGCACATCAATATCGTATCGCCAAAAAGAAGAATTATCTATTACCATCGCTCCAGCTGCAGCAGCTTTAGGAGCCCACTCTTCGGCAACTTTAGATCCTGCTGAAAATAGTGCAATATCAATATTATCAAAATTATATTTTGATAAATCTTGAACTTTTAACACACCATCACCAAAAGATACCTCTCGACCATTTGATCTGCCAGATGCTAATGCAACAACTTCATCAGCAGGAAATAGTCTTTCTGATAATATATTCAACATTTCACGACCAACATTTCCAGTTGCGCCAACTACTGCTATCCTATAGCCCATTATATACCTATCCTAATTTATTCTAGAATTCATTTCTTCAATTATTGCATCTGCCATAGCTGATGTTCCTATCTTTTCCATACCGTCTTGCATGATATCTGGTGTACGGATATTTCTATCTAATGCCGATGAAATAGATGATTCAATTAAATCAGCTTCAAGTGGACGGTTAAATGAATATCTTAAAGCCATTGCAAATGAAGCAATTTCTGCTATTGGGTTTGCAATACCCTTGCCTGATATATCGGGTGCTGACCCATGGACAGGTTCATACATTGCATTTCTTTTCTTTGTGCCTTCATCTAGACTACCTAAAGAAGCAGATGGCAACATACCCATTGAACCAGTGAGCATTGCGGCTTCATCTGACAATATATCTCCAAAAAGATTATCTGCGACAATAAGATCAAATTGTTTAGGTTCTCTGACTAATTGCATTGCGCAAGCATCTGCAAGAATGTGTTCTAACTCCATCTCTGGATATTCTGTTTTATGTATATGTGTTACAACCTGGTTCCAAAAAACTCCTGATATCATAACATTACGTTTTTCAGTTGAAGTAACTTTTCCCTTACGTGTTTTTGCAAGCTCAAAAGCTACTCGAGCAATGCGTTCAATCTCATGTGTATGATAAACCTGAGTATCAATTGCTTTTTTTTGCCCATTGCCAAGATCTATTATTTCTTTTGGTTCTCCAAAATAAACGCCTCCTGTTAATTCACGTAAAATTAGAATGTCCAAACCTTCAACAAGTTCACGTTTTAAACTAGATGCATCAGCAAGAGCTTTATAACAAATTGCAGGCCTGAGATTAGCAAATAAGTCTAATTCTTTTCTCAGTCTCAAAAGACCTGCTTCTGGTCTAACGTCAAAGGGGACAGAATCCCACTTTGGGCCTCCAACAGCTCCAAATATTACTGCATCCGATCCATGTGCTAATTTCATAGCTTCGTTAGAGATAGCTTTTCCATGATTATCATATGCAGATCCACCTACTAAATCGTATTCTGTTTCAAACTTAAGATCTGTATTAATGTTAAGCCAAGCAATAACTTTCTCAACTTCTTTCATTACCTCAGGACCAATTCCATCTCCTGGTAATAATAATAAATTAAATGAAGGCATGTCTTTCTCCTATAAATTAAGACCAAATATTAACAACATAACTGTAACGAATTAAACCCAAGGTCTATCGTTTTCTATTTTTTTTTCGTAGGAATCTATTTTCTTAGCTTTTTCAAGCGTCAAGTCTATATCATCTAATCCATTTAGTAGACAATGTTTTAGAAATTTATCAATTTTAAAATTTATAATTAGACCATCTGATGTGGTAATCTCTTGGTCTTCAAGATTAATTTTTAGCTTAGCATTAGCACCGCGACTAGCATCCTCCATCAATAAATTTACTTGATCAGAATCTAATACAATTGGTAACATTCCATTCTTAAAACAATTTCCATAAAAAATATCTGCAAACGAGGTTGATATAATAATCTTTATACCATAATCTAAAAGAGCCCAAGGGGCGTGTTCCCTTGATGATCCACAGCCAAAATTATCTCCTGCTATAAGAATCTCAACATTCTTAGTACTTGGTTGATTTAAGATAAAATCTTTATTATCTGTACCATCGTCATTATATCTTAATTCAGAAAATAATCCCTTACCTAAACCTGTCCTTTGTATTGTTTTAAGATACTGTTTTGGTATTATCTTGTCTGTATCAATATTAATTTCTCGAAGTACTGCGGTGACAGCTGTTGTAGTTTCAAATTTTTCCATTACATAATACTCATTTATTTATTAATCTAATTCTCTGACATCTGTAAAATGTCCAGCGATAGCAGCGGCAGCGGCCATTGCAGGTGAAACCAGATGCGTACGACCCTTAAATCCCTGTCTACCCTCAAAATTACGATTTGATGTGGAAGCACACCTTTCTTTTGGCTTCAACTTATCTGGATTCATAGCTAAACACATTGAACATCCCGGCTCTCTCCAATCAAAACCAGCATCGATAAATATTTTATCTAACCCTTCTTGTATTGCTTGTTCTTTAACTAACCCAGAACCAGGTACAATCATTGCATTTAAATTTTCATTTACATGTTTACCTTGAACAACTTTTGCAACTTCTCTTAAATCCTCTATACGACCATTTGTACAGGATCCAATAAAAATTTTATCTAGCTTGATATCTGTTATCTTTGTCCCAGCTTCTAAACCCATATACTTAAGTGCAGTAATTTTTGAATTTCTTCTATCCAAATCATCAATATCATTTGGATCTGGTATAATACCCTTCACAGATACAACATCTTCAGGACTGGTGCCCCAGGTCACAACAGGTGGAAGTGATTCTACATCTAAAATAATTTCTCTATCAAAAAATGCACCCTTGTCTGTATTTAAAGACATCCAATAATCGACAGCTTTTTGATAATTATCCCCCTTAGGACTTCTTGTTCTACCTTTTAGGTATTCAAAAGTAGTATCATCCGGTCCTATTAATCCTGCTCGAGCGCCACCTTCAATTGACATATTACATACGGTCATTCTTCCTTCCATAGATAAATCTGTAATAGCATTACCTGCATACTCAATAACTGATCCTGTACCGCCACCGGTTCCAATTTCTCCTATTATCGATAAAATTATATCTTTAGCAGTAACTCCATAAGGCGTCTTACCTCTTACAATAATCTTAAAATTTTTTGCTTTCCTTTGAATAAGAGTTTGGGTTGCCAATATATGTTCAACTTCTGACGTACCGATACCCATAGCTAAAGCGCCAAATGCTCCATGTGTCGCAGTATGGCTATCGCCACACATAATAGTAGTGCCCGGTAATGTGAAGCCTTGCTCAGGCCCTACTACATGGCATATTCCCTGCCTTATATCTAATTCATTAAAATATTCAATGCCAAATTCAGCACAATTTTTAGCTAAAGCCTCAATTTGGATTCTTGATTCCTCATCTTTAATTCCTAGTTTTCTATCCGTAGTCGGAACATTGTGATCAACAACAGCTAATGTCTTTTCCGGACATCTAACTTTTCTATTTGTCATCCTCAAGCCTTCAAATGCCTGTGGGGAAGTAACTTCATGTATTAGATGTCTATCTATATAAATCAATGATGATCCATCTTCAGATGTATTTACAAGATGATCATCCCAAATTTTATCGTATAGGGTTCTTAATTTACTCATTTTAACTCCATAAATTTATCTCAATGTATAATTTATATTATTATTTAACAAAAAGATTATCTTTCTATAAATTTTATTATAATCTTGAGTGCATTCTCAAGATCACTTTTATCAATCATTTCAGTTACTGTGTGTATGTATCTTGTTCCAACTACAATACCAATAGCCTTTGCTCCTGAAGCTGCCTGTTGCCCCGCAGCTCCGTCTTGGCCACCTCTTGATAAGATAGTGCGTTGAAAAGGGATCTTATTCTCATCTGCGATTTCTATAAACTCTTTAACCAAATCCTTATCTGAGATAAAAGAGGAATCTTTTATATGCAGTCCAAATCCTTTTCCTTGCGTTGTAATCCATTCATTTTCAGCTACCCCTGGGGTATCACATGAAAGCGTTGTGTCAATGCCTATTGCTATATCAGGATTTACCTGGAAAGATGCAATTTTAGCACCCCTTAAACCAACCTCTTCTTGGGTTGTAAATGCGACTGTTATATCATGATTGTGATTTATGTTTTCATCAACAATCTTACGAATTGCTTCAATTCCAATCCAACAGGCTATTCTGTTATCTAAAGCCTTAGAGACAACTTTGGAATCTAAACTTAAAAAAGGTTCGTCCATAACAACAAAATCACCAATATTAACATAGTCCTTTGTTTTTTCACCAAATCCTAGATCAACAAAAAAATCACTTGTTTCCGGTACCTTTTTTCTATCAAGAGCTGATTGCGTGTGAACTGGCTTACCTATAGGATTCATTACCCCCTTATAATCACCTGAATCAGTACAAATTTTTACTCTTCTTGAAAATAGATTTCTTGGATCGAAACCGCCAACGGGATCTACATATGCATAACCTTGTTTATTAATAAAATTTACAAGGAATCCAATCTCGTCCATATGACATAATAATAAAATATTTTTTTTATTTTTTTTATTTTTTGATATTTTTTTACAGATTAAAGATCCCAATGAATCAGTATAAACTTCGTCAAAAAAACCTTTGACTTCTTGCTGAATCAAATCTCTTACACGTGTTTCATGTCCTGGAACACCCGGTGTTTCACATAATCTTTTTAACAAATCAATATTCAAGATAAAAATCCTTTATATGAAAAATTCTAATTAGGATTCTTCTGCCGAGACTTTCTTATCTTCAACTGTAGCTTTAATTTTTTTATCTTTACTTCTATTTGGATCAATTTTCTCTGCTATACGAGCTGACTTGCCTCTTCTTCCCCTTAGATAATATAATTTGGCACGCTTAACTTTACCTCTTTTAACAATATCTAAAGAGTCAATAATTGGTGAATGCACTGGGAACACTCTTTCAACACCTTCGTTGTAAGAAATCTTTCTAACAGTAAAGCTCTCGTTTATACCAGCTCCAGATCTTGCAATAACAACACCTTCATAAGCCTGTATTCTTTCACGAGTTCCTTCTCTAATCCAAACGTTCACCTTAACAGTATCTCCAGGTGAAAAATCTGGGAGAGATCTTTTTTCACTAATAGTTGCTAATTGTTCAGCTTCAAGTTTTTCAATAATGTTCATTATACATTGCTCACGTAATTTCATTGATTATAAATTATATCTACTAATAACTATAGAAGGGAATGAATACTTCATTTAGAAGAAATTGTCGACACTATATTACTAATTAATTATTTTTTTTAAATACAGTGAGATATTTACATATATTTCTATATATTCCATATTTATGTTATTATTTATTTTTATATCGAGTTATACGATAAATGTACATAACTAATTGATAGATAAATTATGAATAATAATACAATACACCAATTGAGCCTAAATCAGCTTGCAAAAAAAATAAGACTAAAGGAAATATCTCCTATCGAAGTAACTGAATATTATTTAGATAGAATAAAGAAAAATGATGGGAAAATTAATGCATTTATCTATGTTGCAGAGAAAGAGGCATTAAAAAATGCTGAAAATGCTGAAAAAGAGATAGCTAGGGGGCTTTATAAAGGACTACTTCATGGTATTCCTTTTGCCGCCAAAGATATCATAGACACAAAAAATATCAAAACTACACAAGGAGCAAAGCTTTATAATAATAATATTCCATTACAAAATGCCGTGTGCATAGAAAAACTTGAAGAATCTGGAGCTATATTATTAGGAAAAACTAATACACACCAATACGCAGCTGCTTCAACAACTATAAATTCGCATTTTGGAACAACCAGAAACCCTCATAATCTAGAAAAAATAGTTGGTGGGTCAAGTGGAGGGTCTGCAGCAGCAATAGCAGCAGGATTAACTCCCATGGCGCTAGGATCAGATACCGGTGGCTCTATAAGAACTCCTGCGGCATTATGTGGAATAGTAGGATTAAAACCAACACATGGAAGAGTGAGTCTTCGCGGAGTTTTCCCAAACACGCCGAGCCTAGATCATGTAGGCCCGATGACTCAAAAAGTTTTTGATGCAGCAGTCATGTTAAATATAATATCTGGTTATGATCAGAAAGACTCCTATTCACAGAATAAAAAAGTCTGTGATTTTACGAAAGATATAGAAAAATCTATTAAGGGTGATAAAATTTTACTTTGTCCTGATATTTATAATAACTGTGAAGTTGATGATGAGATCTATAAAGCGTTTAATGAATGTATTTATATATTAAAACAACTTGGGGCTACGTTTGAAACAACCTCTTTTAAAAATTCTAAACAATTAGAAGGGTTATTCTATAGAGTTGCCGGCCCTGAGTTTAGTGCAATTCATAGAGAGCAATATAAAAAAGATCCACTATCATTTGATGAAGATGTTAGAAATAGGATAGAATGGTCACTTAAGATTACTCAGGATGATTATATTGTAGCTATGAGAGAAAAAGAACTTATTACAAGAGAAATTTCAGATATTTTAAAAAATTATAAATCTCTAATAACTCCTTCAGTTCCCTGCGTTGCACCATCAATTAAAACGTTAAAAGCAGAAATTAATGGAAAAGAATTCGACTACTTAAAAAGCATACATAGACCATTTTTATCTCCTCACAATATAACTGGGTGTCCGTCAATTGTAATGCCAATTGGGAGAAATAAAGATAGGTTACCTATGTCTATTCAAGTTATTGGTGAAAAATGGAAAGAAGAAAATATTATACAAGTTGCACATTCACTAGAAAAAGTAATATCCTACAAAAGTATTATTAATTAAATTAATAGGGGAAATAATGGAAATAATTGATTTAACGAGAGAATTATATCACAGATCACCAGCTTATCCTGGACAGCCTCCAATAATTCATGGAGTTTGGAAAAGTCATGCCGAAGCGTTTGCTGATTCCGGTAATATACAGGGTAATTCTGTACACTATTTTTCAATGCCAGATCACGGAGGCACTCACATTGACGCCCCTAGGCATTTTGGAGAAAAAGGGATACCTATAAATGAATATCCTCTCGAAAATTGTATTGTACCTGGTGTCTGTCTTGACTTAAGGCATATTGAGCCAAAAACAGAAATAACTGTATCGGACCTGGAACAAGCAACAATTAAAGCAGGAGTTAAAATACCAAATGGAGGCACAGTCTTGTTGTGTACTGGACATCATGAAAGAACTTTTCCAAATCCATCTTATTCAACAGATAACTCTGGTGTCAATGTTGAAGCAACAGAATGGTTGGCAGCTCAAAAAATTGTACATTTTGGTATTGATTCAATGAGACCAGGTCCAATTGGAGACATTAATTCTCTGGTTCATAAAGCCTGTCTAGAACAAAATATCACCCATATGGAAAGTCTATGTAATCTAGAAAAATTATTAGGTAGAGGTGAATTTAGATTTATTGGATTACCTATGCCATGGAGAGGCGGAACAGGTTCTCCAATTAGAGCTGTGGCCGTTTTTGATTTCTAATTATTATTGAGGAAATCTATAATGGACAAACCTACCGCTCCAAGAAGAGTTGTTGTTGGAAATAATCAAAATGGTAAATCAGGCGTTTTATTTGATAACGCTAATCCACATCAACATAATAGAGGTGGTGGATCAACTATATTCTTTAATGAAATATGGACTTTCGAGAACTGTCCAATTGATTTAAGCGATCATAAAGATGCTGCCGACCGGCCAATGAGTCACTCCCCTCCTGAAAATGGAGCTCATTTTAGAGTAATTCAATCCGACTTAGAGAATACAAATATTATAGATCAAAAATCTGCTGATGATTTCTTTGCCTCTATGAATGTAACAGGTCTATCAGAAAAAATGGATAGCAAAAAACATTGGAATATGCATCGTACTAGAACTGTTGATTATGGGGTTGTTACAAAAGGAAGCAGGATTCATGTTCTACCTGATAAAGAAATTATAATGAATCAAGGGGATACTGTTGTGCAATTAGGACATTTTCATTCCTGGGATAGCTCTCTAGGACAAAATGAAATGTTATTTATAATGATTGGTGGCGATAAATATGGAGACTAATAAGTTAGCGACGGCAAGGCCAATGAGAAGAATAGTTATAGGAAACAATAGTCTTGGAGAAATTGAGGTATTCAGCGATGGAGAATCTAAAGATATAAAATATGATCCAGCAAGACCTGGTTATACCTCTACTAGAATATGGGTAACAGAGGAAACTCCAACTAAAATTACAGATATACAAGAAATTCCTGATATCCCACATTCAATACTTCCACCAAAGAATGGTTCTTTGTGCCGGTTTTTAACGATTCCACCAGATTCTTCTTTCATCGAAGAAATTAATGAAAAAAATATAACTAATTATTTTAGAGAAATGGGGGCAGAACATATCTCTACATACCAAAAGAATGCCTTACATCCTTATATGCAAAAAACAGATACATTGGATTACGTCTATGTGATGTCAGGAAATATATCATTAATCCTTGATGAAGAGACTGTAAATTTAACTACAGGAGATACAGTGGTTATATTAGGTGGAAATCATGCATGGAGTAACAAATCTAGAAATATGTGTGAACTCTTCATTTCATCTCACGATGGCAGTAGATAACTAGTTTAATTTTTATTTATCTCTCTCCACCAAACGAATAATCCAGCAAATATTACAAGCAAGCCTCCTAATATAGTTTGATTACTTGGTAATTGATGAAATATAAAATATCCCATTATTGCAGAGCCTACTATATGAAGATACAGAAAAGGCGCAATAACAGAAGATGGTGCAATCCTAAATGCTTGAGTCAAAACCAAGTTTGTTATTATAGAGCCAAAAGCAACAACTGCTAATAAAAACCATTCAAAGTTATTAGGGATTTTTGGCATAACATTATCATAACCAACAACTGCAGCAATAACAAAGAGCATTCCCATTAGAATAACAGCAGATGCAGCGGTATAAAATTGAAAAATGGGTAACGTTGCAACACCAGCCCATCTTCTAGCGATTAATGCAGATAAAGCATGAAATAAAGCTGCCATAGCAGGGAAAGTTGCACCCCATCCTATAGTATCAAAATTAGGTCCTATAACAAGCATAGCACCAATCATTCCTAGAATAACGGCAGACCACCTCAGCATGCCTACTTTTTCTTTTAATAAAACTGCTGAAAGTGCCGTTAAAATTAGGGGTTGAAGAAAAAATATAGCAACAGCATCAACTAACGGCATAACGGCAAGACCAGCATAAACGCATATTGTGCCACAAGTTGAAAATATGCCCCTTACTATTAATGGCCAGGAGGGCCTAGCTCTCCAATCACCTCGAGGCATGGTAAAATATATATAGAGACCAAATATTATCACATGTACAAAAAATCTTACGAAAGTAATTTGAGGAGGAGCAATATTCTCACCAAGTAATTTTGCTGAGGTTTCTACAAATGGAACAAATAATGCAAATGCAAATGTTAAAGCAATCCCTTTATTGATATCATCTTTAACATTTACTTTATATTTAGGTTTGTTTATTGATATCATAAACTAGGTGTACATTCTTCTTACTATTATATTTTTTTGTATTTAGCTATTTTTTCTTCATCAATAACTACACCTAATCCTGGGCCATCATTTGGGGTTATAATATGACCGTTAGTTACCTCTACTGGTGATCTTACAATATCATCAGATAGGTATTGACTGGAAATACTCACATCCCATTGTAAAGAAGGAAGAGCAATAGAAAGATGTGCAGTCGCCGCACTACCAATTGAGGTGTTGGCAGCTTTACCCGCCAGATTAATATTCATACCTAAACTATACATAAGATTTCCTGCTGCCATTAATTGATTTGTGCCACCAAATTTAATTAATTTCAAGCTTCCACCCTGCGCAGCGCCAAGATCATGGTGCTTCTGAATATCACTCAAGCTATGCAACCCTTCATCTGCTCCAATTGGAATTGAAGAAACATTATTGCATTCAACCATAGAAACAAGGTCAAAACCATTCACTGGTTGTTCAAAAAAATCCAAACCTACATTACCCGCTTCTCTAGCAAATTCTATAGCTTGATCAGGAGCGTAACCTTGATTAGCATCAGCAGAAACTTTAGGTCCATTACCAATTATATTTCTTGCCGTTTCTGATCTTCTTAGGTCAATATCTGCTTTATTTGTTCCTACTTTAACCTTAAATGCAACAAAACCATCCTCTACTCTTTCGTGAGCTAACTCCATTTCATTAGAAGACCCTGCAATAAGCCATATCATTGGAACATTATCTCTTTTTCTACCGCCTAACATTTCATATAATGGCTTGTCTTCTATTTTACCCATTAAGTCCATAATTGCCATATCAATTGCCGACTTAGCTCCATGATTACCATAGATTGTAGATTCAATTTTTTGTTCAATATCTTTCATATTTAATATTTCTTGATCTAGAAGTTTGTGCTTCATAAAATCAATAGCTGCGACCATTCCTATTGACGTTTCCCCATTAAATAATGGAGCAAAAGGAGCTTCTCCCCAACCTATATTACCATTATAATCCGATATACGTACTACCGTATTGTCACAATATTCAAGTTCTACTCCAGCCATTTTTATTGGATTTTTTAGAGGAACATTAACTATTAATGTATCAATTGTTTTAATTCGAAACATATATTCTATCCTTTCGAGACTAAAGTCTTATCGTCGTATAATTTTTTGCAGATTCTTCCATTGCTAATGTAATTTCTAATGTTTTTCTTGCATCTTCAACTGTTGCCATAGGACAAGCTCTGCCTTTTGATAAGTGATCCAACCAAACCCTTGTTTCGTCTGCAACAGGACCCCAATAATCTCCTAAATGCCAATTACCCGGGGTTGAACTTGATAAGAAAGCAGTTTTAAAATCTAAGTTTGGAATATAAGCATGGGGAATTCCTTTATTCGTTATCAATAGTTCATCAGTATGATCGTCATTAAGAATCAACGATCCCTCATTTCCAAAAACCTCTATTCTTACGCCCATGCCTAATTGTGGAGAATGCTCTGGTAATGCAAAAAAAACACCAAGATTAACAACCGCTCCATTTTCAAATGTAATTAATGCCCAAGTTGTATCATTAACATCATATCCAGCATCTCTAAAGACTGAACCTGTCCCTCTTGCTGTTACCTCAACTGGCTTAATCCCCTCAAGATACCAACATGCGACATCTACCCAATAAGTCAGAACATCTACGACAGGTGTTGCGTGGACAGAACGCTTTAGAATTTCAATACCTTGCGCCCTTGTGTTACACGCTCTCCCATTAAGGGCAAGTATGTCACCTATTCTTCCAGATATAACTTGGTCTTTACCTGATAAGTATCTCCTTTTAAAACGTTGAGCATATCCAACCCTCATTAGTGTCCCTGTTTCTTTAACTTTTGAAATGATTTTATCTGCATCAGAAAGAGTTAAAGCAATTGGCTTCTCAACTAATACTGGTTTTCCTAATTCCAAGGCCTGCATAACCGAAGCAAGGTGTTCATGTTCACTTGTTGAAACAATTACAGCATTCACATCTGGGTGAGAAATTAAATCAGAATTATTGTCTGTATATAAATTAGCATTACATTTCTCAGAAAGTTTTTTAGCATAATTTATCTCTTTATCCGATACCCCTAAAAACTTTACCGCTGGGTGCCCAGAGGAAAGAATAGCCCTTAAAGAACCTATTCTCCCAGAACCGATAACAGCTATACCTAATTCTTTTGCAATCATAGTATTACTCCTATTAGTTATTTATGAAAATTTTTAGCTATTTCAGCAATATCTTCTGATGGCTTCAATTCTCCTAAGTGTATTTTTTTAGTAATCTCAACTATCATATCATTAATTGGAGTGGATATTCCTAATTTACTTCCACCCCTTGATATAAGGCCATTAATATCATCTACTTCACTATACCGACCTTTGGTATGATCCTGTAATACAGTATTCTTTGCTGTAGGACCGACATGTCTGGTAATAGTGTCTAATAATAACTCCTGAACACGATTAGAACTTTCCATTTCTTCTATAGTTAATCCCATAATTGGTTCTAGTTTGTATCCTAAGCCATCACCAACTAGTAATGCCTCTTCTCCAGCCTTCAGCATCAAATCTCTCATACCATTTATTTTAAATGTATCAGCATTATTCTTTCCAACCATTGCCTTTAAACCCATCGACATAGCATTAACAATTAACTTCATCCATTTTGCTGAAAGAATATTTTCTGATATTGCAACCTTGCCAACGTGCTGCATTATTTCCTGAATTTCAGGAATTCTATTATTCATATTACTATCAAGAGGGCCGAGTGCAAACCAAGTTCCTTCTGGAGGTGTGTTCCTCTTTATCTCTCCTGGTACAAAAAGCTCAGATGATAATTCTGCCACGCAAGCAATTGTTCTGTTTGAAC
Organism: Rhodobiaceae bacterium; assembly: GCA_018651345.1. Taxonomy (GTDB): domain Bacteria; phylum Pseudomonadota; class Alphaproteobacteria; order Rhizobiales; family TMED25; genus CAJIYR01. The sequence continues at coordinate 8,186 of JABIEF010000046.1, read as the reverse complement.
CCATAATTTCAGCAATAGGTTCTGCAGTCATACAATTTTGTACTCCCACTAAAATACCATCATCTTCCAAGTATGGCTTGATTAATTCACACGCCCATCTTGTATCATAAGCTTTCATAAACAATAAGACTATATCAAATTTCTCAGTAAATGTTGCTACATCACAAAGATTATATGCGTCAACGTTAACTTCTAATACTCTATCAGGCATGGTTATTTTTAATCCATTATTCCTCATAGCTTCAACATGTTCAGGCCACTGATCTATTAGTTTTACATTAAAACCTGCGTTCGTTAAGTCAGCAGCAGCGCAACTCCCATTAGCTCCGGTTCCAAGAACCGCAATTCTTTTCTGATTCACAGCAAACCCTCTCAATCTAGTTTCATTAAAAATTTTGTATCAAATATACCTAATTTAATAGTAATAATAAAAACACTAAAATGTCTAGACAGTAATATAAAATAATGCCATCAAGGTAATTATGTATTATAATAAATCTAAACTTATACCTCTCATTATTTTTCCTTTTGGTATTGGCTACTTACTATCTTTTTTCTTAAGAAATACAAACGCCATTTTAGCTCCAGAGCTATCAATTGCATTTAATCTAAATGCAACAGAAATTGGTTTTTTAACTAGTGTTTTTTTCTTCTCAGGTGCAATTCAATATATTCCATTGGCTATTCTCTTAGACAAATACGGTCCAAAAAAAATCTTCATTGGAGAAATAATACTAGCAATACTTGGCTGTCTATTAACTTCATATGCAGAAAATTTTACAATGTTAGTAATCGGTAGAGCCTTATTAGGATTTGGAATAGGGTCTTGTTTAACAACAGCATTTAAGTCTGTTACTGTTTGGTTTTCAAGTGATTTCTGGGCAACAGCAAATGGTATGATATTATTTTCTGGAGCGCTTGGGGCTATATTGTCAACAAAACCTCTTCAATATTTCTTACTACAAAATCATTGGCGCGATCTATTTCTTATTGGCTTTATTATATCCACCATTCTATTAATATTTGTAATTTTTCTCATGCCCAATAATATAGAAAAATCTCAGACTCAAAATCAATCTAACGTATATGTATATAAACAAATAATCACAAATAAGATATTCTATACTATTGCCCCTGCCTCCGCACTTGGACTAGCAAGTTTTTTTTCTATACAAGGATTATGGTCGAATGGCTGGATGTCAGATGTGGCCAACCTATCCCAAGCGGAAATAGGCAATAGACTACTTGCCATGGCAATTGCTATGTCAATTGGAACCATAAGTAATGGAGCAATAGTAGATCAATTAGCAAAAAGAGGAATCAATAGAGCAAAATACCTTGCAATCGGGTTATTTTTACTATTTTTTTCTCATTTTAGCCTAGCAATTAATATTGATCCTCAGGCATACTGGCCCTGGATAATAATGGGTCTAACAGGAAATATTGGGGTATTGGTACATCCAATACTGAATAGAACATATCCACCTGGTTATGCTGCAAGATCAATATCTACAATCGCTGTTTCTACATTCTTGATGGTTTTTTTAATTCAATTTGGAATTGGTTTTATATTAGATATCTGGGGGCCAAATGAAATTGGTAATTATCCAAAAATTGCTTATAATTATGCATTTGGTATTCTTGTTACATTTGAAGTGCTGTTGCTATTATGGATGTTAATAAATATAAAAAAACTTGATATAAATGGATAGAAAAAAAGATTCTTGCTAAGAAATACTAAAATTTGTAATTCTTTAAATAATATTGGAAAATAACGAATGTTTAAAATTAGTAAGATTAACTGCATAAATATTGGCTTACCTCTAATTGATACAATTCATATGTCAAATGTTACAATGACAAAAAGTAATAGTATTATTATAAGAATTCAAAATAATTATGGCGAAATTGGTTGGGGTGAAGCCGCAGCTTCCTTGTCAATGACTGGAGAGTCAGCCCCTGGTATGATTGCAGCAATAAACTTCATCACAGAAAACATAACCGGTAAAGATATTGAAGATATTGAAGATATATATAAACTTATTGCAACATCGGTTTATGGAAATTTTGCAGCAAAATCAGCTATCGAAATGGCACTTATTGATCTATTGGGCATAAATCAAAAAAAATCCTTTTATCAATTAATTGGCAAAAAAATTAGACATGAGTTACCTATAATTTGGAGAATTTCGGGCTCAGAAAAAGAAATTCAAAATGCCCTAGAAAAAAGAGATGAAGGATTTATAGCTTTTAAAATAAAAGTTGGGGCACAGGATCTATCCTATGATCTAAAGCGTGCTGAGAATTTAAGAAAGAAACTTGGTGACGGAATACAATTAACAGCGGATGCTAACGGCGGATATTGTCCAAAAGATGCTATTACCTTTTCTAAAAAATCTCACTCTGTAGGATTAGATTATTTTGAACAACCAGTGGCTGGCACGGATCTATATACAATGAAACACTGTAACAAAATATCAAATATCCCAATTAGTGCCGATGAGGGTATACATACGATGCATGATCTACATAAACATTACCAAATGAAGGCTGCTGAGGGTGGTAGTCTAAAATTAATAAAATTTGGAAGTATAACTTCGTTGATTCAAGCAACAAAATATATGGAAGAAAAAAAGATGCATATTAACATTAGTGGGAAAGCTGGTGATTCATCAATAAGCGCAGCGGCAATTGGAAATATATCAATGGTATTATCAAAGCTTGATTGGTATTCTAATGTTAGCATACAATATTTAGGTGACGATATCATCAAAGTTCCACACCAAATAATCAATGGTAAGCTAAAAGTAACTGAGGGGTATGGACTTGGTTTAACTGTAGATGAAGAAAAATTAGAATACTATAAAATATAAAACAACTTAAGGAAGCTAAAATGATCATAGTCAAAGGAAGGAAAACGTCTGGAAATGTAATGAAAGTGCTTTGGCTTTTAGAAGAACTATGCATTCCATATACTCAAGAAGATATTGGCGGAAAACACGGAGGAAACAATAAACAAGAATATCTTAAAAAAAATCCTACAGGGCTTATTCCCACATTAATTGACGATCAAATAACTTTATGGGAATCCAATACTATCGTTAGATATCTCGCAAAGAAATATAGCTTTGGTAATATTTATCCTAAATCTATTGAAGAGGCTGCTTTATTAGAAATGTGGATGGATTGGCAATTATTCGCAATTAACCCAATGATGAGACCTGTTTTTCATGGGCTTATTCGTAACTCTCCTGAGAATAGAAATTGGGAAGAAATAAATAAAGCTATAGAGCTAGGAAATAGTTTATGGAAAATACTTGATAACTACCTTGAAAATAAATCTTTTATGGGAGGAGAAAAAATTGGTGTCGCTGATTTCCCATTAGGACCAGTAGTACACAGATTTTTTACAATAGTCGACAAAAGACCACCAACTCCCAATATAGAGAGATGGTATGAAAATCTTCAAAAAAGAGATGCTTTTAAAAAAATATGTATGATACCCCTTGAATAGAATTATTCTGTTAATCTTGAATTAATTCCGTATCTATCGCATACATCATCGAGTTGCTTCAAAACGGCTGGTGTGATTGGTATACCTAATCTCATATTTTCTTCTATCGCAATTGCTTCTGGTTCTCCATGGATATAAACTTTTTCTTGGTCTGGTTCTTTTTTAGCATTTCTAATAATTTCAAATGTACTCCCCATTTCAGACTGTATTGCTTTAATATCTCCAAAACCATTTAACTTAATTGCGCCCATAAAATGACCCATAGCAGGTCTTTGTGTTCCTCTCGCACCATCTATTCTGTCTCTTAAACTTGTTCCTGTAAGAGCACCACATAGTAATTCTACCATAAGATTTAATCCATAACCTTTATGTCCGCCAGTCTCCATACCAGAACCGCCTAATGGCAATAATGGAGAATCATATGTTAAAACGCCACTTTCATCTAAATGAGGCTTATCTCCCGTCGGAGAAACCCATCCAGGAGTTACCTCTCTACCTTCTCTCAAAGCCGTCTCAATTTTTCCCACAGCTACTGTTGTAGTTGCCATATCTAGCAAAAAGTCTGTATTATCCCCCCCTGGCATAGAAACTGACATTGGATTTGTTCCTAACATTGACTCCCTTGCATATGTTGGGGCAGTTCTTCCCCCACTATTTGACATTGAAATACCAATGTATCCTTTTCTCATTGCCCTTTCAGCCCAATATCCAGCGAATCCAAAATGACTAGAATTTGCAACTCCTACAAAACCTGACCCATAATCATTTGCCATTTCCATGGCAATATCCATTGCCTTACCTGCTGCAATAATTCCAATACCATCGTCTGCATTCAATAGCCCCGTTGTATGAGTATGTTTTATAAATTTCATATCCGCATTTAAATTCAGCGAACCTTTTTCCAGCCTAACTATAAAGTAACTTAGACGAGCTGCTCCGTGACTCCTTACGCCTCTTAAATCTGCGCCTACTAGAACGTCAGCTACCAATTCTGCATCTACTGAAGTTACTCCTGCAGTAACTAAAATAGAACTTAAAAAATTTTTTAACTTCAGGGGATCATATCTTTTTGTACCCTGGGGCAGTGGGGCGGATTCAACCATAATAACTCCAATCTATTTTTTTAATGTATACAATATAGAAAAATAAAATTAAAATATTTATAAATTAATTTTTAACAGATTAGTAAATAAAGATAAATTTTTATTTCTAAATAGGAGGCGTAAATGAAAAAACGATCTGGGGCACACGTACTAGCAGAGTCTTTAGTAAAGGAAGGCTTAACAACAATTTTTGGTATCCCAGGCGTTGATACACTCAGTGTATATGACGCTTTCCTAGATCATCCATCAATCAAAGCGATAAATGTTCGTCATGAGCAGAGTGCTGTATTTATGGCTGACGGATATTATCGAGCTTCTGGTAATATTGGAGTAGCTCTAACTAGTGGTGGACCAGGCGCACTAAACACCCTTACAGCTATGGGAACCGCTCATAATGATTCGTCTTCTATTCTTCATATACTGAACGATAATCCTGCTCATGTAAGAGGAAAAGGTCGCGGTTACTTCCATGACGTAAGGGATCAATATGGGATATTTAGATCAGTAATTGACTTTGGATATCAGGCAACCATGCCTCATGAAATTCCAGATTCGATTAGAACTGCTTCTACTGCACTGAAAAGTAGAAGACCAAAACCTGCAATGGTTGAAATTGGCGGAGATGCTTTTAAAATTGAAAGTGATATCTCCATTGGAGAAAAATCATCAGCTCACCGAAGGGTTGCTTCTGATTCAGAGCTACTCGAAATAGTAGAAACACTTTCCTCTTCAAAAAAACCAATTATTTGGTCTGGTGGTGGTATCGTCCACGCAAATGCTTCTAATGAATTAATAAAATTTGCTGAAAAAATTAATGCACCTGTAATTACATCTCAAACAGGTAAAGGCTCAATTCCATATGATCATCCGCTACACCTTGGCAATTGGAGCAATGAACAGCCAGTTAGGGATTTCATTAATGATACCGATCTTGTTATTATTCTGGGTAGTCGTTTATCATATTTTCCAACAGGTGGCTGGACATTAAAGTTCCCAGGAAAAGTTATACAAATCGATATAGATCCTGCAGAATTAGGCAGAAATCATCCTGTTTCTATTGGTGCAGTTGGTGATTTAAATGATGCATTAAAGAGAATAAATAATATTATTAATGACAAAAAAATCAATTTTTATACAAACGATCGAAGGAAAGATATTGGACAATTAATCAATAAAATCCATAGTGCATTGGGTAAGCCAATAGAGGTTGATGTACTAGACCAATTACGCGAAGCATTACCAAAAGAAACTATCGTCTTCAATGATCCTACTACTGTTGTGTTTTGGGCCAGATCTTATTGGAAAACATATTTCCCCCGCACATGGTTTGTGCCATCTGGATTTGGTACACTTGGGTTTGCACTTCCTGCGGCCATTGGCGCAAAAGTTGCTAGACCAGACGTACCTTGTGTTGCAATACATGGTGACTCAGGAGTTATGTTTACTATCCAAGATCTTATGACAGCTGTTGAACATAATATTCCAATCATTTTACTTGTCTTTAACGATCAGGGATATGGCGTTGAGAGAAGACACCAAGATCACCTTTATGGAAGAAGAAATGGAGTTGATTTACAATCTCCAGATTTTGTGAGCCTAGCAAAATCATTTGGTGCGAGAGGAGTAAGAGTGGATGATCTCTCGAAAGTTGGAGAAACCGTATCAGAAGTTTTAAAATATAATGCGCCAACTCTTATTGAGATACCATGTGATTTTAAACACCCAGGTTATGGTTCATTTATTGACTGGTCTAAACATTAATAATGTTGATTATTTATAATTTTTTATTATCCTATTATTAGGCCTAATAAACTAAAAATAAATTCCTTTGATTATTTTATTAAATTCTTCAGGCTCTTCAAACTGTATCCAGTGACCTGCATTATGAATAATATGACATTTAACATCTGGGATAATATCTGTCATTCTGACACGTGCATCTTCTACGCCATTAATCAGAGTCACATCAAATTCACCCCAAATAATATCTATGGGTTTTTGTATATCTAAGATACGATTTGGAAGATCGTGTGATGCTACAATATCTAGGCTTCTTACTTTTGCTCCGCTTGTGTTGATAGTTTGTAAATTAATAGCTAAATCATCAATTTTATCTGATTTATGAATCATCATTACAGATAAATTATGCCTTTGAGCTGCATATAACTCTTCCTTATTATTTACCTTTCTCCAACTTTTCATTTTTGGTCTTATGAAGGGCATATTTCCTGTTCTGTTATAACCAATCAATGTAAGGCGATTAACTCTATCTCCTGCAAACTTAACCATGTGCGATCCAATAGCTGACCCAAAGGAGAAACCGACTATATTATAAACTTCATCTGGCATTAGCTTAGCTAATCCATTTACTAAAGTCATCGCATATTTGTCTAAGCCTGGTAATTCTGGAAGTGCTTCTGATGTTCCGAATCCTGGCATATCAGGAATTACCAATCGAAAATCTTCTGATAACGATATGATGTTATTAAACCAATGTAACCATGAACCGTAACCACCGTGCAATAATAATAAAACCGGGCCTTTATCACCCCATATGCGAAACGATATGTCTGTTCCGTCATCTGACGGAATAACCCTATGGTTACATGATTTTAAGAGGCTATTTATTTTGTTTTTAGTTTCTTCTTCCACTGTAATTATCCATTTGGTTATTTTTTAAATAATGTATTTCTCATTTGTTATAATATATTTAAAGTTATATAATAAACAATATATTATAAGACACAAAATTTATCCACGAAGGTAAAAAAAATTCGATATCCTGCTCTTCATAATAAGTATTTTAGGTATTATCTATTTGGTATGTCTTTGTCTTTACATGCAGTTTGGATAACAAGACTGGTACTTGGGTGGATAGCATGGGAAACAACAGGTTCAGCAGCTTATGTAGGTCTATTATCTTTCTGCCTTTTTGCCCCTTCATTAATTGCGACACCGCTTTTTGGAGTTCTTCTTGATAGGATTGAACCCATAAAACCTGCTTTTATTAGCCAATTAACTCAATCGCTGATGACATTGGTTATATTTATTCTATATACCACAGATAATCTATCAATATTAATATTAAGCTTTGTTGCTTTTGTCATTGGGGTAGCCAATAGTGCTTATGGTTCAACACGACAAACAATTGTGCCTAGAATTGTAGAAAAGCAAGCAATCTCAAATGCAGTTGCATTCAATGCTATGAATTTTCAAGTGGCTAGGCTAATTGCTCCTGCAGTTGGAGGTTTGATGATAGCGGCCTATGGTACTGACGTAACTATTTTGATAAATTCATTATTGTTTATTCCAGCTTTAATAACAATTAGTTTATTAAAGCTTAGACCAAAAGAAAATACTGTACCTGATCGTAAACCTTTTTTGAGTGAACTATTAGATGGCGCTAAGTTTGTCGTTAAGCATCCTATTATTAGAGAATGCATGATGATGACATTTATAGCATCAGTAATTATTAGAGGTTCATTGGAATTATTGCCTGTTCTAGCTGATGGAGTTTTTGAAAGAGGAGCTCAAGGATTAGGGCAGATATTAGCTGCTGCAGGCGGGGG
>JABIEF010000045.1 GCA_018651345.1 Rhodobiaceae bacterium | reverse complement strand
TAACAAAGAAGTTGCTCCTGATTCCTTGATTCAAAGAAATTTTGAACCATCTCTTTAGTATAAGAAAAAGAAAGACCTAATGAATTTGGCCCAACATCGACGGTAAAGCAGCTACCTACAGGAACTAAAACGAATATTATATATAATAAAAATACTAAAATAAATCCTATAGCAAAACAAAGAGTTCTATTCATATTTCTATCCATTCTAGTCGTAAAACTATATGGCGGAGAGAGAGGGATTCGAACCCTCGATACGGTCACCCGCATACACGCTTTCCAAGCGTGCGCCTTCAGCCACTCGGCCACCTCTCCATAAAAAACAATACTAATTCAAATCATCAAACAATGCCATACAAGAAATAGGATGGTTATGTAGAAAAAGTTCTTTCGGTATAACAGGCTTCTTATTTGAAGAATATACCTTTAACCCTTTTTCTAACCAATTATCTAGCTCTTTCCCACACCCATCACCAGTAGGAACAGAATGCTGTTCGATACACTCTTCCGAGTTTTTATCGCATTTCAACCTAACATGAAAATGCTCATAGTGCCCTCCCCAAGGCCTGATCTTTCCAAGCCAAGATCTATCACCTTTATTATCTAGACATAATTGATTCTTTATAATTGGATTTACAAAAACTCTTGAAACATTTGCATCATCAGAAACTCTTTGCAATAAATTACTATAGTATTTAGACCAAATATCTTGGTTAATATTTTCTTGCTTTTTATCTAACAGAGAAATTAATGCTAATTTTATTAAATCATTATCAGACAATTCATCTTGCGGCTTTTTTGCAAAATAAATATCAACATCTAAACCTGTCTGATGGCTTTTATGCCCCCAAGTCATCGGTCCTCCTCTTGGTTGAGACAAGTCTCCTATCAAAAGTCCATTTCCTTCCGTAGAATAAATATCTCTAGATAAGTTTTTTATAAAATCAATCGTAATACCATGACCCCAATAACGATTGCGAGAGGGGTATACAAGCTTGTAGTGCAAGTCATCTGGTAATGCAAGCGCACCTTGAATGCAGCCGTTTGCGTAACTTCCTATAGATTTTGAAGGTTCGTTTGTTGGATTTGTAAATACAGAATAATCATCACTTGAAATCTGGTGAGCGTATGTAATATTCGAAGCAAAGGTAAATAGAGAAAACACACACAAGAAGATATGATTTGTAAAATTAAACATGCTTATATTCTTCTTATTTAAGCTCATTGAAATTTAATAATCCGTCTTTAGGGCCGCAATAAAAGCTGCTTGGGGTATTTCTACCTTTCCAAACTGTCTCATCTTCTTTTTTCCTTTTTTCTGCTTTTCAAGCAATTTTCTCTTACGTGTTATATCACCCCCATAACACTTAGCTGTTACATCCTTTCTCATAGCGGATATTGTTTCACGTGCAATTACCTTACCTCCAATAGCAGCTTGAATGGGTATCTTAAATAAATGCCTAGGAATCAAATCTTTTAATTTTTCAACCATCACTCGCCCGCGGGTTTCTGCACCAGCTCTATGAACTATGATCGCTAATGCATCAACAGGTTCCTCATTAACACGGATCTGCATTTTCACTAAATCAGATTTTCTGTAATCAATTATCTGATAATCAAAACTTGCATAACCCCTAGAAACAGATTTCAATCTATCGTAAAAGTCGAAAACAACCTCATTTAGTGGCAATTCATAAACTAACATCGCTCGATCTCCTGCATATGTAAGTTCTTTCTGAACACCTCTTCTTTCTTCACATAATTTAAGTATTGCTCCAAGATAATCATCTGGCACAAGAATTGTTGCGGATATCCAAGGTTCTTCTATAAAATTAATTTTTTCTGTTTCCGGAAGATCAACTGGATTATGAAGATCTAATAGCTTGTTATCTGTAGTATGTATTTTATAAATTACGCTTGGAGCTGTTGTGATTAATTCTATTCCATATTCTCTGTCTACTCTTTCGCATATAACCTCAAGATGCAATAAACCAAGGAATCCACATCTAAAACCCAAACCCAAAGCTGCTGAAGTCTCCATTTCGAATACAAAACTTGAATCGTTTAATCTAAGTTTTTCCATTGCATCTCTTAAATTATCAAATTCAGAGGAATCTAAAGGAAAAAGACCACAAAAAACTACAGGCTGAGAAGGTTTAAATCCGTCAAGGGCAGTTTCGCATGGGTTCTTATCGTCAGTAACTGTATCACCAACCCTTGTGTCTGCAACTTCCTTAATTGAAGCTGTAATAAATCCAATTTGCCCGGCGCTAAGCTCTTCTGTTAATGTTTGATTAGGGCCATAAATACCAACGCGGTCAACTTGATATACAGCAGAATTGGACATAAGTTTTATCTTTTGCCCCTTCTTAACAGTTCCATCAATAATTCTTACCAATACTACAACACCAAGATATGAGTCATACCAAGAGTCTACTAACAAAGCTTTCAATGGAGACTCTATCACCCCGTTAGGAGGAGGAAGTCTTTTAACAATGGCTTCAAGTAAATCCTTCATACCCAAACCCGTTTTCGCGGATACTTCAATAGCATCACTTGCATCCAAACCAATAACATCTTCTATTTGCTCTTTAATTCTTGGGGGGTCAGCTGCAGGTAAGTCAATTTTGTTGAGAACAACTAGGATTTCATGATTATTTGATATAGCTTGATACACATTTGCTAATGTTTGCGCTTCTACACCCTGACTAGCATCAACAACAAGAACAGAACCTTCACACGCCGCCAATGACCTGTTAACTTCATAAGCGAAATCAACGTGACCAGGAGTATCAATAATATTCAATAAATAAGATTGTCCGTCATTAGCTAAATAATTCAATGAAACAGCTTGTGCCTTAATAGTGATACCACGCTCTCTCTCCAAGTCCATTGAATCAAGAACTTGCTCCTTCATCTCTCGAAGACTTAATCCACCTGTAAGCTGAATTAAACGATCAGCTAAAGTTGATTTTCCATGATCAATATGTGCGATTATAGCAAAATTACGAATATTTTTTTGATTATTCATTAGTCTATCTAAGACCTCAAAACCGCACCTAGAGAATTAGATACTTCTTTTATAATTTGAGATGAGATAGCATCAATTTCTTGGTCGGTAAAAGTTAATTTTTCTGGTTGCATTTTAACTTCAACAGCAATAGATTTTTTATTACTGTCAATATTTTTTCCCCTGTAGATATCGAATAACTTTACTTCTGATATTATTTTTTGATCTATATTTTTTATTATCTTGATTAACTTATCTGCATTTATTTCTTCGTCAACAACGAATGCGAAATCACGCGACACGCTCATTAGATCTGATAGATGGAATTTACCCCTCGATAGACTTAATTTATTTTTTAAATCAGGGATATTATTCAACATAACCTCAAAACCTAACAATGGACCAGATAAACCAAACTCTTTAGTTACCCTTGGATGAATCTCTCCAAAATATGCTATGATTTTTTTTGGTCCTTGACGCAAGACACCCGATTTTCCTGGATGATACCACGGCGGAGTCTCCGTAGTTAATTGATATTTATTTTCAGATATTCCTAAGACAGATAACAATGTTATTACATCCTCTTTAACATCAAAAACATTGTATTCTCTTTTTGGTTCTCGCCAATCTCCAGAACCTCCCATACCTAACGCATTGCCAAATCGAATTCCTGTCGCGTTGTCTACCTGGTCATCTGGATTAACTCCTTTATAACATTGCCCTAACTCAAATAGTGATATATCCCTAAGCCCACGATCATGATTTCTTTTCATAGCAGCAATTAGATTTGGTAAAAGAGATGGTCTCATCGTATTTAATTCTGATGATATTGGGTTTATTAACTGCAATTGCTTCTGGCCACCACCAAAAATGATGGCATGATTATGCGGTATAAAAGACCATGTTATAGCTTCAACCATACCCCTTGACGCCAACGCCCTTCTTCCTACACGTCTCCTATTTTGAATATTTGATAATATTTTAGTTTTTATCTTTGTATTTTTTGTTAGCGGTTTAGATTGAATCCTATCAGTTCCTATGATTCTAATTATTTCCTCAACTATACAAGCCTTTTCGCTTATATCATGTCTCCAACTTGGCGCTTTAATAGCTAGATTCTCATTCGTATCGGTAACCTCAAATCCTAATTTATCCAATATTTCAACAACCGATTCTTTATTAACACTTATCCCGACTAACCTTTCAATCTCTGATACATTAAAATTAATGATTTTATTGCCTGATTCATATTTCCCTAAACTAATGATCTCTGACACTTCTCCTCCGCAGATATCCTGTATCATTTTTGTAGCAATCTCTATTCCAGAAGTTATGAAATCTGGATCAACACCTCTTTCGAATCTATAACGGGCGTCAGTGATAATCCCAAGCTTTCTTCCTGTTTTAGCAATATTTATTTTATCCCAAATTGCACTTTCTATTAAAACATTCTTAGTATCAATCTCACAGCTTGTTCGGATACCGCCAATAATACCAGCAATAGAATCAGCGCCTTGTTCGTCAGCAATAACGGTTACACTAGTATCTAGATTATATTGATTATCATCTAGTGCTAAAATTTTTTCTTCACTAGTGGCTTTTCTTATATAAATATCTTTACCAATTTTATCTGCATCAAAAACATGCAAAGGTCTACAAGAATCAAACGTTAAATAATTAGTGATGTCAACAAGAGAACTTATTGGCCTTAAACCAATAGACTTAAGCCTGTCTTTTAGCCATTTTGGAGATTCAACATTATTTACATTTTTGATTAATCTAAAGCTAGCTGTAATATTTTCCTCTTTTCCCAAAATAGGGTCTATAAAAAAAGATTTATCACATATTATTTTTTCTTTTACCTCATTTATAACAGATTGCTTTATACTTCCTATACCTGATGCAGAAAGATCCCTAGCAATTCCATTAACTCCTAACGCATCCGATCTATTTGGGGTAACTCCTATTTCAATGACTTCATCTCCAAGGTCAAAAAAATTATCGATAAGCAGCCCTACTTCTGCTTTATTATCTAATTCTATTATACCATCGTGCTCGTCTGATAATAATAGCTCTTTTTCAGAAACCAGCATCCCATTAGATTGAATTCCTCTTATCTTGGTTGATTTCAAATAGATATCCAATCCAGGAATATATGCTCCTACAGGGGCAAATACGGCTTTCATGCCTACCCTTACGTTATTGGCACCGCAAATAACTTCTATATGACCATTTTTTGTATTAAGTAAGCATTTGTTTAATTTATCTGCATCAGGATGCTTCTCTACCGAGAGCACCTCACAAACAGAGAAATCTTCATATAGTTTTTTAGGGTTATTGAAAGACTCAACTTCCAATCCAATCATATTTAATTTTTCAAGTATTTCCTCTGAAGAACATTCTGTATCTAAATGTTCTTTTAGCCACGGTATGGTAAACTTCATTTACTCAAGCCCCCACTTAACGAAGGAATATCAAGACATTTAAATCCATAATGTTTTAACCATCTTAAATCTGCATCAAAAAACGACCTTAAATCAGACATACCATACTTTAACATTGCCAAACGATCTATACCCATTCCAAATGCAAAACCTTTATATACATCTGGATCTAGATTAACATTTCTTAAAACTTGAGGGTGTACCATCCCGCTTCCTAAGACTTCTAACCATTGGTCATTGCCTCCAATTTTTAATTCATTTCCTACCTTACTGCATCCTATATCAACTTCTAGAGAGGGCTCTGTAAACGGAAAGTAGCTAGGCCTAAAACGCATATTTATCGAATTAATTTCAAAAAATATCTTACAAAATTCTTCTAGGCACCATTTTAACTGTCCCATATTAGCATCATTATCAATCACAAGTCCTTCAACTTGATGAAACATTGGAGTATGAGTTTGATCAGAATCAGAACGATACGTTCTGCCAGGAGCTATCATCCTAATAGGTGGTTTTTCTGAAATCATTGTGCGTATTTGAACAGGGCTTGTATGCGTTCTTAAAACTAGAGCCTTATTCTCATCATCGGAAGGGAGATAAAAAGTATCGACCATTTGACGTGCCGGATGACTTTCTGGAATATTTAAAGCCGAAAAATTATGATAGTCATCCTCAATATCTGGTCCTTCGGCTATAGCAAAACCCATATCAGAAAATATCTCAGATATTTCATCCATAACTTGACTTACCGGATGTATTCTACCAAGTTCAAGTGTAGTTTTTTGAAGTGGTAGCGTTATATCCACCTTCTCATCAGCAACCAATTTCTCTATTCCAAGATCTTCTAGAATAGTTTGTTTTTCATTAATTTTATTGTTAATCACATTTTTTAAATTATTAAGCTTAGAGCCATAATCTTTTTTATCTTCTGGTGACATTGTACCAAGCTCTCTCATTAGCAATGAAACAGCACCTTTTTTCCCCATAGATGAGATTCTAATTTTTTCTATATCGCTTAGACTGAGTGATTTTTCGATATTGTCTATTATATCTTTTTCAAGGATGATTAGATCCTGTATTTTGCCCATCCCATAACTTTCATTTTATATCTTGAGTATATATAATAGTATTAGATGATCAGATAATTAACAATAGCATTTATTAACTTCTTTACTGCAATTAACCAAGTGCAACAGCTACTTTTGATACAATTTCAGAAAATACCTGGGGTTCATTAACAGCTAGATCGGCTAACACTTTTCTGTCAACTTCAATACCTGCTTTATTTAAACCATAAATAAATGTTGAGTACTTTAGCCCATTTGCTCTAACCGCAGCATTAATTCTTTGGATCCAAAGGCCTCTAAAATCTCTTTTTCTTACCTTCCTATCACGATAAGCATATTGGCCCGCCTTCTCGACAGCTTGCTTTGCAACGCGAAAAGTATTTTTTCGTCTACCATAATACCCTTTTGCATTACCTATAACTTTTGCGTGTCTTGCGTGAGATGTAACACCTCTTTTTACTCTTGCCATTTTATTTCCTTAAATCTTATCAACTATATGGTAAAAATTGCCTAACTATTTTTTGATCGGGTACCGATAGAACGGACATCCCTCTAGCATTACGTATAAATTTATTCGTACGTTTAATCATACCGTGACGTTTACCTGCTTGCGCACACATTATCTTTCCAGATTTAGATATTTTAAAACGTTTTTTAGCTCCTGATTTTGTCTTAAGCTTTGGCATTTTTAACTCCTCGAAATCAATTTATTACCTAATTATTCTGAATCTGGTACGTCATAGACATTAATACATATAACAAAAAAGTTATAAGGGTTGTAAGTGTATTTTACAACCTAAAAAAATATAAATTTATAATTTAATCAAAAATCATCAATCAATAGATAATTAGGTATCATTTTGGTGCTAAAACCATAATAATCTGGCGCCCCTCAAACTTAGGCTCTAACTCAACCTTAGCGTTATCAACTATATCGGCTTTCACTTTATTTAACAATTTAATTCCAAGTTCTGAGTGAGACATCTCACGTCCCCTAAACCTTAGTGAAATTTTTACTTTATCACCAACATCTAAAAACTTTCGCATGCTCTTCATTTTGACTTCATAATCATGAACGTCTATATTAGGTCTCATTTTTATTTCTTTAACATCAAAAGTTTTTTGTTTTTTTCTTGCTTCTGCTGCTTTCTTTTGTTCTTGGTATTTGAATTTACCATAGTCCATTATTTTACAAACTGGTAAATCGGAATTAGGGGATATTTCAACTAAGTCTAAACCCACTTTTTCAGCTTCTTCAAAACCAAATTCTATTGTTACCTGCCCAAAATTCTGACTATCAGACCCTATTAAACGTATCTCAGTTGCTACTATCTGCTCATTAATACGTGGCCCTTTAGCTTCTCGCTCTTTAAGACCATCATGCGGTTTTTTAACTATGGTAATCCTCCTTTATATTTATTTATTATATATATATTGTTTATAAGAATTAAACAATTATATTTAATTCCTACCCAATAAACTTGAGTATATCCTTATTGTTTTTTCTGTCATTATCTTGGTAGTAAAATTCAATATCATATTGTCTCTTGCTATATTAGAGATCATTATTTTGTCATGATCATCTAATTTCAGAGCCATATTAATACAAGAAACTAACTCATCAATATCATTCTTTTTAAAAATCCAACCGGTTCTTTGTATTAATTTTCCTTGAGAAGGTATCGATAATATTTCACGTACTGGCCCTATATCCGTTGCTATTACAGGCTTACCCATAGACTGTGCCTCTGCTATAATTCTACCAAAAGCCTCCGGTTTAACAGATACTGATAAAACTACATCGGCAATATAGAGCATATTCTCGATATTATTTGAATGACCAGTAAACAGAACTTCCTCCTCTAATTTAAGATCGCGAATTAGTGCTTTTAACTCCTCAACATAGCTTTTGTGCTTCTTATCATCTCCTGTAAATATTAATTTAAATTTACCAGTATTATTCTTCTTTATGCGCGAAATAGCTTCTAAAGCAATTTTGTGACCTTTCCATTCCGTTACTCTACCTGGTAATAAAATTATTGACGTATCTTTATCTATCTTCCAATTAGACATTAAATTCTTGATATGATTAACATCTATGTTTTTTCGATTAAATTTTTCTATGTCTACACCTCTGTGAATTACAGATATTTTATATTCTGGGATATTGTAGCGTTCCATAATTATTTTTTTCGTAAATACAGAATTTGCTATAACGATATCCCCTCTTGCCATAACAGAATTATAAAATCTTTTAAGTATATTATTCTCACCATATATCCCATGGTATGTAGTTATAAATTGGCATCTCATAATTTTAGACGCCAAATATGCACTCCAAGCTGGTGCTCTGCTCCTTGCGTGGATAATATTAATATTATACTTCTTAATGAAATGAATTAATGAAAATGTATTTTTAATTAATGAAAATGGATTTTTATTTTTTAATGGTAAATCTATGTGAACACCCCCTGTTGCATTATATTCATTTAGCAATCTTCCTTTTGATGATGCTAAGTATGATTTTAGCCCAGATTGACTTAGTGCTGATGAAATCTCAACACAGGTTTGTTCCGCCCCACCAATATCTATAGCTGGAGCAACCTGCATTATATTAATAGCTTTAGGATATAAATTTTTAATATCAACAACCGAATGTAATCCGTATCTATAATTGGGGAACATCAGCTCTATATTTAGTTTTTCTTTTATTTTACTGTTTGAAACCTTTTTAGATTCGCTGTAAAAACTTTTTGCCATTTCGCTCATATTTGATCTATCAAATGGCACTTCTACCGGAGGACTTACTCCTATTAAATTTGCAGCATACTCTACAACATCTTGAGGTGGACAAGGCTCATCATCAGAAATATTATAAATATCACCATGTGAGTCAGAACCTATTAATCTATCGACTATTACCGATATATCAGCGACATTAATTCTATTAAAAATTTGTCCGTCTTTAATTACTCTTTTTGCATTCCCTGATAATAAATTATTTATTTGATTCCGCCCTACACCATAGATTCCGGATAAACGCAATATATCAACGTTAATGTTATATTTTTCACCAATATCTAGCCATTGCTGCTCTGCACAAACTCTGTTAACTGCCCTTTTTGAGCTTGGATTTAATTTAGCATCTTCATCTATCCAGTCACCATTATAATTTCCATAGACTGCAGTTGTCGATAAGTAGATAATCCTTTTTAACGTTGTTTGACAAAGATTGTTAATATCTTCGATATTATTTTGTAAAACAATATCACCATCTGAGTTAGGGGCGATTGATATCAATAAATCAGTTACATTTTCTAATGCTAACTTGATATTTTTTATTCCATTATTAGGATCATAGCGATAAACATTTATATCGCCAATAACGTTAGATCTTTTTGTACCAGATACACTCCATCCATATTTTTTTTCAATATAGCTTGAAATATTCTTACCTGTATAACCAAGACCAAAACAAAATATTTTTTTATCGCTCAACCAATAAAGCCCTTTTTGTTAAATGCTATTTTCCATTCTTCTATAACATTTTTATCTACCTCAACAGCAAAATAAGATTTTTTTAAATTATTAAAATCCTCAAAGTTCATTAAACAACTAAGAGCCCAAACTGCCATTGCTCTTACCAAAGAAGATTCATCTGTTAATTTCTCTTTCAATTTACCTATATTTCTTATTTGCCCAGAGTTCCCAATTGCTATAATTACATTTCTTAGAAACTTATTTCTACCAATTCTTTTTATTGGCGACCCACTAAAAAATTGTCTAAATTGAAAATCATCAAAATCTAAAAAGCCCGATAACTCCGGCATATTTAATAATTCTCTTGATCTTAATCTATTTTCTCTTGCTGTTTTTGCAAATTTATTCCACGGACATACAGCGAGGCAATCATCACAACCATACACTCTATTACCGATAGCACTTCGATATTTTAGAGGAATGTGTCCTTTATGTTCAATAGTCAGATAGGATATGCATTTCCTAGCATCTAACTGGTAAGGCTTTGGGAAAGCTTTTGTAGGACAAACATCAATACATGCTTGGCATGTGCCGCAATGATCATTTTCTGAAACATTAACTGGCAACTTTATTGAAATTAATATTACACCTAAAAATAACCAAGATCCGTAATTCTTACTTACAAGATTTGTATGTTTCCCTTGCCACCCAATACCTGACGATTGTGCTAATGGTTTTTCCATAATCGGCGCAGTATCAACAAATACCTTGACTTCCGTTTTATATTCTCTGGCCATCCATCCAGCTAAACTCTTTAACTTCTTTTTTATAACCTTATGATAGTCATCACCCCTGGCGTAAACAGATATATTTGCTCTATTTTTTAACTTTAAATTATCTATTGGATTATTATCAGGTGCATAATTTTGAGCAAGAACCAAGGCGGTCTTGGCTTCTCCCCACATAACAAGGGGGTCAACCCTTCTTTCAACATTATTCTCTAACCACAGCATGTCACCGTGATTACCTTTTTCTAAAAATGATAAAAAATTGTTTTTTATGTCCGATGATGTGGTTAGATCTGTAAAGCCGAAGTCATCGAAACCTATTTCCAATGCTTTTTCTCCTATTTCCTCTGCTATATTCATTAAATTCCCATTTAATTAAAAATCTAAATCAGCGTAATGAGCAGGAGTGATAAAACCTGACAATTCATCTTTTAGCAAATTTGAAAAAGATGGCCTTGATTTAATCCTAGCATACCAATTTTTTACACTATCTGCTTTATCCCACGGAACCTTATTTAAATAATCCAAACAGGATAGGTGAGCTGCTACTGCAAAATCTGCTTCTGATATTCTGTCACCTGCTAGCCAACCTCTAGATTCAGATAAATACGAAATATAGTCAAGATGATAAATCATATTCTCTTGGGCAATTCTTATAATTTCCATATTTGGGCTTCCACCGCCATCGGATTTATTTATATAAAATTTATTAACCATTTCTTTTAGTATTAACTGTGTTACTTCTGCGTTAAACTTAACATCGAACCACTCCATGATTCTTCTTATTTCAGATTTATTATATATATCTCCAAAAATAAAATTAGATTTATTTAATGATAATATTTCCTCTATATATTCAGTAATAGAATATATACCTGATATATTCTTATCATTCTCATCAATTATGACCGGTAGTGTGCCAGCTGGATTCAGGGCTAAAAACTCTGGCCTTCTGTCCCATGGAATCTCATACAAAAGCTCGAAATCAAGATTAGACTCAGATAGAAGAAGTCTAATTCTTCTGCTAAAGGGGCATAATGGAAAGTGATACAATTTAATCATTTTATAGTAATCTTTGGTACATCGATTTACATTAGTATAATGTATAACAAATAATATATTAATTACTTATAATTATAAATATAATTTTATTTATAATTATAAGGATAAAGAGTTACCAATGCCTATTGAACAAATATTTATTCTATCTTTTGTACAAGGTTTAACTGAATTCTTCCCGGTCAGTTCGTCAATGCATTTAAATATTGTACATCTAATGAGTAATTGGGATGACCAAGGTCCTCTAATGGACCTTTCGTTACACGTTGGTTCCTTATGTGCTGTTATTGTATGTTTAAAAAAAAATATACTTTCTTTGTCCGTGAAAAATAATTCTTCAAAGATTGATTCTATTAGTACTTATAAATATTTTTATATTATTTTGATTGCTTCCATACCAACTCTAATAATTGGTTTTATTTTAGTAAAGACTGGTTATATTGATAAATTAAGAGATAATTTGGAGTTAATTGGTTGGGTAAATTTAATTTTTGCATTGCTACTACTATTAAGCGACCGAAATTATTTCCATAAAAATGAGAATATAATCAAATCTAAGCATTTTTTTATTATTGGCTTATTTCAAATATTATCTCTAATACCTGGAGTTAGTAGATCAGGAATTTGCTTTACAACATCAAGGGCAATGGGTTTAAATAGAATAGTATCTGCGAAAATTGCTATCGTGATGTCATTGCCAATAATTCTTTCCGCTGGACTTTATATGGCAACTAAATTAATGCAAACGAACGACATGGTATTTATATTCCATATAATCCTTGCCTTATTATTATCATTTCTATTTTCTCTATATTCAATAAGAATCATTCTAACTATAATAGAAAAATTTAATGTAATCCCTTTTGTTATATATAGAATAGCAATAAGTCTTGTTATTTTTTACATAATCTATACGTAGATATTATAGTTATGAGTTATATTTACCACCTTTGCAAAAGCGTTCTATATATGAGGGAACAATAGTTTCAATAGAATTAGGGACAATACCTAAATCTCCTAATCTACCTATATTATTTGACTCTATATCAACAATATTGTCATATTTTAAAAGCTCAACCTGGTCTGGCGTTAATAATGGTCGGGGTAACAACATCATAAAAAAAGCGATGGACTTTGATATATTAGAAGGAACAGGTAGTACAATTATTTTTTTCTTAATTGTTAACGATATAAATTCTATTATTTCTTTAAAAGAATATATTTCATTTCCACCTATCTCAAATATTTGCTTACCCTTGTTATCTTCAACAATCTTAGCAATCGCATTGGCGAGATCCGCTACATAAATAGGTTGAAATTTTGTATTTCCTCCACCAAATAACGGAAACAGGGGTGAAATTGAAATGATTTTTGCAAATTGATTAAAAAAATTATCATCAGGACCATAAACAACTGACGGCCTTATGATAATAGAATCTTTTTTTTCTTCTAATAGTTCATTTTCTCCTTCAGCTTTTGTTCTGGCATATTTAGATGTTGATGTTGCGTCAGATCCAATTGCTGATATATGAATTAATTTTTTAACTTTATTTTTGGTACATAAATTTGCTATTAACCCAGGGCCGTGTTTATGAATATTATTAAAATTCTGACTACCTTTCTCAAATAACAAGCCAATAGAATTTATAACAACATCAGATCCCAAAATAGCCTGTTCAACAGATTCTGGATAACGCAAGTTAGCTTGAACAAATTGAATTTGTCCTGCTACGCCTGATGTTTGTAAATGCCCACATAACTCTGGCCTTCTAACAGCAACTCTTAGGCGATAGCCTTTCTTTAATAATGTAGAAGCAATGTGTCGTCCCACAAAACCTGATCCGCCAAATATTGTTACGATTTTACTATTATTAGATGGTAATGTAATTATACAATTTCCTATTTAATTAAATTATAAGCAGTAAAAAATATTATTTTATTTCAAAACTAATCAGCTTAAAAATAATTATAGAAAAATTCATAATCAAACAATGTCTTTATTCAATTATTCAGTTATAATTAAAATTATATTAATAGCTATATAATAAAATACTTTAAAAGTATAAAGTATACTTTTAGAAAAACATACTTTTATGTAACGATATTTATGATTATAGTCCTTTATTATGTATTTTAGACGATAAACATGTTAAAATTCTTCGAACAACACAAAGGTTTCTAATGAGTATTAAATTATATCAGAATGATATTCCATCCAATCTTGATTTAGGAAAAATTATCGCCATTGATACGGAAACTATGGGATTAAATCCAATAAAAGACAGATTATGCTTAATGCAAATATCAACTGGTAATGAAGACGTTTATTTAGTTAAATTTGAAAAAAAAATTTCTCCTGCTATAAATTTGAAAAAAATCTTAGAGGATGAAAAGGTTATAAAAATATTCCATTATGCAAGATTTGATATGGCTATGATAAAATACCATCTAAAAATAGACGTCAACTCTGTGTATTGTACTAAAATTGCATCAAAAATAATAAGAACTTATACAGATAGACACGGATTAAAAGATTTATGCAAAGAGTTATTAAATGTGGATATTTCTAAACAACAACAAAGCTCTGACTGGGGGCGAGAGTTTTTAAGCAATGATCAAAAGAAATATGCCGCTCAAGATGTTTTATATTTACATAGAATTAAAGATATTTTAGACGAAATGTTAATAAGAGAAAACAGAATAGAAATAGCCAACGAATGTCATAAGTTTCTTTCCACACAAGTTAAATTAGATTTACTAGGATGGAATGACACAAATATTTTTTCTCACTAATAATAAATATTCATATCGGTTAATTAAAAATGGATAATCTAAAGTATGAAACCGTAGACCCCAGTGAAATAAAAAAAGCAAGAAAACACACAAATACCGTATTCATTCTAAATAGAATTATTCTAATCGTGATGATTGCGTCAATAGGTATCGTTCTATATTCTTTTAGAGGGATTATTATAAATAAATCCGATTTAGATTCTTTTAGTGAGGATTCCTTTGACATTCCAGATGCATCAATTGAAATCATAAACCCCATGCTCGCTGGTGTAGATAATAATAATGAAAACTTCCAAATTAATGCTAAAAATGCTAAAAATGATATAAATCAAAAGAATTTAATATATCTGAAAGAAATTCAAGCTTTAATGAATATTAATACTGATAATACTACTCAGATTTTTGCAGATAAAGCAACGTATGATAACAAAAGAAAAACACTAATACTGGAAGATAATATTATAATTACAACAGCTTCTAATTATGTATCTTATATGCAGAAAGCGTCAATAAACCTTAATAATAATAGTGTTTTTAGCCAAAGTCCAATAATTATCAAAACTCCAGGTACTTGTATTCTAGGAAACGCCCTTAGAATAACAAATAAAGGGAAAGTTTTAAAATTAAAAAATGGAATAAATATGGTGTTTAATCAAGATAAGAAAAGTGAATGCGATAAAAAATGAACATAAAAAAAATATTTATAATAATCTCTATAATAATATTTTCAACATTTAATACATATGCCGAAGGTCTTACAGGAAGCGTTGATAAATTATCAGTTGACCAGGATCTGCCTATCAATATAGAGGCGAACTCATTGGAAATACTAGAGAATGAAAAAAAAGCAATATTTTCTGGTCAAGTACGAATAGTGCAAGATAAAATATCATTAACAGCAGATTTAGTTCATATTATATACAAATATGAAGAATCTAATAAAAAAACTTCCATTGAATCTATTGAGTGTTCAAATAATGTCTTAATTCAAATAGACGATCAAATTGCAAGTGGTAACAAAGCATTTTATGATCTATTGACCAAAAAAATTACACTTTCTGGAAACATTCTATTTAGTAAAGGGAATAATGCTATCAAAGGAGAGACTGCTCTCGTAGACTTGAACTCTCGAAAAATAAAAATAATATCATCCGAAACTAATAAGGATGGAAAAGTTCGTGCAATTCTAACTCCAAACCAAAATAATTGATAAAATATAAAACTGAAATAATAGTATGAATAATTCACAAGGGTTGCAGATAAATAATATTGGAAAAAGTTACAACAGGATACCTGTAATTCATGATATTTCCATAAATTTAAAGCCCGGAGAGGTGATTGGCCTGTTGGGTCCTAATGGAGCCGGAAAAACAACAATGTTTTATATTATAATGGGTTTAATAAAACCAGACCGTGGCTCAATATATATAGACGGTCATAATATAACGCTGCTACCGATGTATAGAAGAGCTAGGTTAGGCGTAAGCTATCTTCCTCAAGAACCATCAATTTTCCGCGGCTTAACAGTAAAAGAAAATATAGAATGTATTCTAGAGATTTCTGAAAAAAATAAAATTAAAAGAAATAATAAGCTCAGAGAATTATTGAAGAAGTTTGGGCTTGAGAAAATAGCTAACAGTAAAAGTGTTTCCCTTTCAGGCGGAGAAAGAAGAAGAGTTGAGATTGCAAGAGCCTTAACCACTAACCCACGATTTATCTTAATGGATGAACCATTTTCTGGTATTGATCCATTGGCAATTAATGACATTAAGGGCCTTATAAAGAACTTAACAAATAATGGTATAGGCGTCTTAATCACAGACCACAATGTTAGAGAAACATTAAGCCTTGTTGATAGAGCTTATATTGTTCATGATGGCAATCTGTTAGTTGAAGGCAGCCCTGATGAAATTATAAATGACACTGATGCAAAGAGAGTTTATCTAGGCGATCAATTTAATCTTTAAACGAATATAATTATTACGTTGTAGGTATGAATCTAAAAATAAATATTCAAAACAAACAAATACAGGGGCTATCCTTAACGCCTCAATTACAACAAGCTATAAAATTACTAGAATTATCAAATATTGACCTACGTACATTTGTAGATAAAGAACTTGAAAAAAATCCGCTTTTAAATGAATCTTACCTTAACGATTCTGAAAATACAGAAGAATCTATCGGAACGGACAATAGTTTAAACAATAAAATAAGAGAAAGGGAGATTAATCAAAATTTATTAAGCTTACCTGCTCAAAATAGAAAACCGACCAACAAAGAAGGTATGTATCTTGAAATATTTGAGAATTCTATACCTAATAAATCTCTAAGAGAATATTTATCCGAACAGCTAATGATGTCATCGTTTACTAGAATAGAAAATATAATTACACATTATTTGATTGGCATAGTAGATGACGCAGGATACTTAACAGAAGAAACAAAAAATATTAGCAAAAAACTAGGCGTGTCAGAAAAATTAATATTAGATACGTTGACTAAGGCCCAGTCTTTTGAGCCGACTGGAATTTTTTCTAGATCCCTTCAAGAATGCTTAACACTTCAACTTCAAGAAAAGAAAATGATTAATGAGGATGTTAAAATATTCCTTGATAATTTAGATCTTATAGCAGAAAATAAGTATGCTGAATTTACCAAAATTAGTGGTATTGATAATGAGAAAATTAAGAGTATTATAGATTTAATTAAAACCTTGAATCCTAAACCTGGTATAATTTTTTCAAGGGATACTCTGCAAACAATCATTCCCGATGTGATTATAGAAAAAAAAATCAACGGCAGCTATTATTCAATTATAAATGGTGAATCAATCCCCAAAATCACCATCAATAGATCATATGGTAACCTTATTAAAAATAGTGCCTTACATGATAAAGAAAAAAAATATATATCAAGTTGTTTAATGGATGCAAAATGGTTACTAAAAAGCATTAAACAAAGAGCTTCTACATTAACCAAAGTCTCTAATGAAATTATATTACAACAAAAAGGTTTTCTTGATCATGGAGTCGAGTATTTAAAACCCCTTAACCTGAGAACAATTGCCGATAAAGTAGAGATGCATGAATCAACTATTAGTCGTATTACTAGCAATAAATACATACAAACACCGAGAGGGGTCTATGAGTTGAAATATTTCTTTGATTTTGGTGTTTCTTCGCTAAGTGAATCAAAGATGGTTTCATCGGAATCTGTTAAATTTCATATTAAAAAATTAATAAAAAATGAAATAAATTCTGAGAGACTATCCGATGATAAGCTAGTAAATCTATTAAAAAAATATGATATTGATATTGCCAGGAGAACAGTTGCAAAATATAGAGAATCTATGAATATACCATCCTCAATGAAAAGAAAAAATATAATTTGATACTATTTATTAATTTATTATAGAAAATTATATCAATTAAAATTCTTATAAATTATATTATACTGCATAGATAATAGAGAGGAATAAGTATGGAAAAAAAATCTACAAAAATAGTTGATATGCATACCCATGTAGCACCAAGAATGGCTGTAAAAATAGCTAACGAAGGAGGAACTTGGCATGGAATTAAATTTTCTAGAGATAAAGATGGGAAATTGTCAACATCATCTGGAAGTGAAACAATGGTATTACCTTGGCCTAAAAAAATGGAAACACCAGAAATGAGACTAGAATCGATGGATAAGAGAAAGGTTGACATGCATGTTTTAAGCCTCAGCCCTCTAATGCATTGGCATGGATTAGATAAATCAGATTGTGTTCCTTTTGCAAAAGATACAAATGATGATATAGCTGATTATATACAAACAGATACTTCAAGATATAAGGGGTTTGGATTTCTTCCTCTGCAAGATACAGATTCTGCTGTAAGGGAACTAGAAAGATGTGTTAAAGATCTAGGATTTCTAGGAGCCATGGTATCAACTCATGTAAATGGATTAGACTGGGATAGTGATAAATTGTTTCCTGTATTAGAAATGGCCGACTCTCTTGGAGCACTTATTTTCTTTCATCCGACAAGGGGTGGTAGAGCAAATTCATGGCTTAATAAATACCATTTACGTAATTTAATTGGAAATCCATTAGAAACCACAAATGCTATCGCTTCTATAATATTCGGTGGAGTTATGGACAAGTTGCCAAATATAAAACTTTGCTTTGCACATGCAGGCGGTTATGCGTGCCATGGGATTGGAAGGTTCGATCATGGATATAATGTCCGTCCAGAAGCAAGTGAGGGAATAAAAAACTTACCTTCTGACTATGTTAAAAAGATGTACTTTGACTCAATAACACATTCCGATAGATCGCTTCGTTATTTAATTGATACCGTTGGCTCTTCGCAAGTTCTCTTAGGAAGTGATTATCCAGCTGACATGGGCGAACCTTATCCTGTTGATTTTGTCAAAAATTGCAAAACAATAACTGATGATGAAAAGAAATTAATACTATCAGAAAATATTAAAGCCTTTATTTAATATTCAAACTTAAGGAAAGAATATGGATAATAAGAAGAAACCAGAGTATGAAACTAAAAAACTATTTGACACCTTTGCTTCACGAAGAGGTCACGTCTATCCTGCACATGAATGGCTAGCAAATAGATTTCCAGCGTATGTTAAAATTATGCTTGATTTAGATGACGAGATTAGGAAAAAAACTAGGCGTTATGATGAGAAGATGCATGAATTATTCCATATTGTGGCCTTGGCCGTTAAAGGATCAAACCCTCACAATCAGCAGCACTTAAAAGCTCATCTTAAAAAAGGTCTTAAGCTTGGACTTCATCCAGAAGAAATTGCTGAGGCGCTTATGGTATGCGTAAATCCAGGGGGAGCAATGGTGCTTACCTATAGCGTGACATGCATGCTTGAAGCTATAGAAGAATTAAAAACAGAAGGCTGGAAAGAGCCATCCTAGTCTATCTATAGGTATAAAAATCCGAATTTTTATCTATATATTAGCAAGAGGAATAGGCTGACCTGTTTCAGAAGCCACACCCATTGCTAGAGTAACTTTTAATGTTTGACGGGCTTCCTCAGCTGTTGTTAAATGACATTTAGCTCCGGTAGACTGGGAATCAAGCCATTCTCTTGTTTCATCAGCTATACGACCAAACATTTGTCCATCAGCCCATTCACCCGAAGATCTACTACCAAGAAATGCTAAATTCAATTTCTGATCTTTTGCATAAGCGTTCTCATACCCATGTTCCGTATATAAAATTTGATCTCTGTGATCATCGTCAATCAATACAACGCCATCTCTACCCATTATTTCCATACGAACACTTTGTCCTGTTGTTGGAAATCCGCCGGGGAGAGCATAACAAATATCAAATGAAAAAACTGCCCCTGTTGAATATTTTACCATCGTCAGGCTAATATCATCAACATCATAACCTTGATCTCTAAAAACAGTACCGTATCCCATTGCCTGAACCTCAACTGGAACAACATCTGGACCAAGACACCATCCAATATAATCAACATTATATGTTATAATATCTAATATTGGAGTCGCTTCAGGGCATCTTTTTAAAATAGCTAACATATTTGTTCTTGTATTATAAACCCTGGTCATTCCTCCAAGAATTGGTCCAATCTTACCTCTAGAGATTTCATCTCTTGCGACAAAATATTTTTGTAAAAATCTTTGAGAATAACCAATTCTAAGATCAACTCCTTTTTCACGGGCTAAATTTGCTAATCTGTCTCCGTCTTCTATCGTAAGAGCAAGCGGTTTCTCAACCAGTACAGATTTTCCAGCATTAATAGCTGCCTCAACAGAAAAGGCATGCGCATCTTCTGGAGTAGAGACAATAACAACATCAACTCTGGGATCATTAATTAACGACAATGCATCTGTAGAATATCTACTTGCATTTGTTAAATCCGCTAGTTTTTTTGCTGCTTCCTCATTAATATCACCTACAACCAAGTAAGTGACAGCAGAATGCAATGCAGCTAAGCGTGCTCTATGAGTTCCTATTCTTCCCGAACCTATAACAGCAACACCAAGTTTTTTTTTATTAAATCCAATATTTATAACCATTATGCCACCTCTTTCTTTGCTATGCCGCCACGTTCAACATATGAATATCTTTCTTGTAATTCTGGTGATAAATTCCTGCGGTGTTCTTGTGGAAATGATATCCACATTCTTAGCAAATGCCTTTTTAAATGTGTTTCTTCATAATCTTCGTAATCTTCTCTTGCATGCAATATCTGATGATTGTTAATAAATTGAATATCCCCTTCTGTAAAACCCATTGAGAAACGTAATGATTCTCTTTCGCTGATTTCTTGAACAACATCAAGAGCTTCACGCTGAATATCACTAAGAGCAAGATGTTCTCCGTGTCTTACGACAGATTCAAAAAATGCTCTTGAGGTTAGCCGGGCTGATAATTTATTATCATAATAACTATACATTGGACAAGTATACCAAGGCTGCTCATTATCTGCATTTTCACCACGCCAATCCAGATTAAAAGGTTGGTGCAATACTTCAATTAAATCTGGTCTCTCTTTTAAAAGAACATTATGGACAGCTAGAGCACTAACCAAATAACTAGCCCCTCCTTTTTTTGCATTTCTCTGGCAAAATAAACCAACAACATCAACTGGTAACTGGTCCGTATGGAAATCCATTCTTAATTTTGTTTGATACATTCTTGTATTAGGGTCTGAAATTTTTCTTCCCTCATCAGTTACATGACCTAATAAATGTCCTCTTGTATTTTGTGAAACTGGAGTACCCAAATGAATACCTATACCCCAGTAAATAATCTCACATTCTTCATTTGAATATTTATCTCGAGGGATACCTCTAACAAGTGAAAAACCTAAGCCATTTTCTAATATATCATATAAGCTTGTTATCTTTTTGCTAAGTGTAGGAAGTAAAAAATCTGATTTTAGAAATGGAATACTTATGTTTTTAGCTTTAATATTTTCCAAAGCATCATCTATTTCTTTTAATTCTATGTCGTTTAAATGTAAAATCCAATCCATACGATCTCTGAGTTCTGGACCAATCCAAGCTGCGGCTTCGTTTACCGTATCCAAATGAGGCTGAATCATTTATATAATCCTTTTTTAAAAATTATCTTTTATACCTTATAATCATTTTACTAATAAGCACCACAAATATGGCAATTAACAATGATCCTATGGTTTCTATATTAATCATCATCGTACTATCCCCAAATAATGTTGTAAACATTTTTTCTGTTGCCGGATCCGTCAATAATAAATGACCAGATATCCATCCAAGTAATGCACCCCCGAACCATATTAAGATTGGATACTTATCAAATACTTTAAGCAAGAATGAACTACCAATAATTAATAGTGGTATAGAGAATAGCACACCAAATGCTATTAAACTTATTGAACCGTGCGCTACAGCCGCCACTGCAATAACATTATCTAAACTCATTGCTGCATCGGCGATTGCAATAGTTATAATTGCTTTCCATAAAGTATTTGCTTGATTCCCCGAGTTAATATCAGATTCTTTCTCAGGTAAAAGCAACTTTATTGCAATCCATAAAAGCAGAATACCGCCGACCGTTCTTACATATGGGGCATCTAATATTTGTGTTACAATACCAGCAAAGAAAATTCTTAAGGCAATAGCTACCCCAGTACCTAAAATTAAACCCCATCGTCTTTTTTTTGGAGACAAGTTTTTACACGCCAATGCAATGACAATAGCATTATCTCCACTTAAAATTAAGTCTATCCAAATTATCTGCAAAATAGGAATCAATGCAGTTGAAAATGTTAAATTAAATAATAATTGTTCATCCATGTTAACTAACTACTTACTTAAAGTCATTTCGTGGAAGAGAGACTGGTTCTCCTGATTCAACAGACATGTCTGCTGCTTGGGATACTTGCATAACCAATTTTGCTTCATCGCCAGTGATCATAACAGGATGGTCAAAAACTATTGCGCTAATAAAATGATTTACCTCCTCATGCATAGAACCTGCAAATACATGATCAATCTGTTCTCCTGGCATTGATGACATTGGATATTGGATCCCATTTTTAATTGTACTCAATTGAATATCCTTATGGGAATCATCTATCGTGAGAGTACCTTCTGTTCCAATAACCTCAATGAATGCTTGAACATAGTTTGGAGTGTGAGGTGGTAAAATCCAACCAATACCGATTGTTATTGTGGTGCCATCATCCATAGTTATCATAACCCACTGATGGTCTGGATTATCACTATTTTTTGAGAACAACTTACCTGATGTTTGGGAATACACTCTAATTGGCTTCCTTGGTTGCATTGCCCACAAAATATAGTCAATATCATGCACCCCTGCGATTGAAGCAGGCGACAAATTCGATCTACCTGTTATTTTCATGCCCAATTCTCGAGTTGAATGCCTTGAAATAAGACATGTAACGGGGTCTCCAATCAACCCCCCTTTAAGAGCTTTATTCATATAAGCATACCTTGGATCAAATCTCCTTGAATATCCAATTGTAAGTTTTAAATTATTTTTCTTTGCTAGTTGAAGCGCTTCGTCTGCCTCTTTAATTGTAGGTGCTATTGGTTTTTCAACAAATACATGCTTACCTTTTTCAAGACATTCCATAACCATTGGAAACCTTTTTGTCTCTGG
Organism: Rhodobiaceae bacterium; assembly: GCA_018651345.1. Taxonomy (GTDB): domain Bacteria; phylum Pseudomonadota; class Alphaproteobacteria; order Rhizobiales; family TMED25; genus CAJIYR01. The sequence continues at coordinate 8,991 of JABIEF010000045.1, read as the reverse complement.
GGTCATAGAAATTACGACCGCATCAATATCATCATCATCAACAATATCTTTCCAATTATCGGTTATTGCATATGGTTCAAGTTCATCTTTTAACTCGTTTTGTCTTGCTTTATTAATTTCTGCTATATGTAATCTATCAATAAGTGGATTTTTTTTACAAGCCGTCGCTCTTATTCCACCAACCCATCCTACTCCTATAACCCCAAGGTTTATCTGTTCCAATTTAGCCATTATTCGTTACCTTTACAAAATAATCTTCATTCTCTATATTAATATAATAATATTTGTTTGAAATATTAATTTAAAAAAAAATATAATGATAATTAACTTTATAACACTATTTAATAAAGTTATTAATATAAAATAACAATTGATATTAAAAAAATACCAATTCAGTAAATTAATCGCAATAAATTAATAATTGCCAAATAATAGAGAGATAAAAAATATGTTTCGTATTTCAGAAATTGATGCTTTTGCAATCGCAATACCGTTAAAAATGCCAGTAAAAATGGCTGGTATCCTAATTGAAACATGTGACAACTTGATAGTGAGAGTAAAAGATAGTGCTGGTAATATTGGTTGGGGAGAAGCATCATCAGCTCCTACCATGACAGGTGAGACAGCAGAAGGCCTTGTTGCTGCAACAAAATTTATGGCCGGTAGATTAAAAAATAAAGAGATTGTATCTCATAATGATTTACATGATTTAATTGAACCTCTGATGTATGGAAACCATAGTGCAAAGTCTGCAATAGATAGTGCCTTACACGATCTAGTTGGGAAACATTTAAATAAACCTATATATGAACTTCTTGGAGGTAAAAAACGTGAAAAATCGCCAATGTTTTGGATGGTTGCTGGCAGCTCCGATGAAATGGAATTAGTTCGAGATAGAGCTGCCGAAGGTTATATTGCCTTTAAAGTAAAGGTTGGCGTGAATGATCCAAAAGTTGATCTTGAAAGAGCAGAGAAGGTAAGAAAAATAGTTGGAGAAAAAGTTCGTGTTTCAGCAGATGCAAATCAGGGTTTTAGTTTAGAAAATGGATTGATTTTTGCTAAAGGCGCAGGTTCTGCTGGCTTAGATTTTTTTGAACAACCGGTGATGGGTCATGATATAGATTCTATGAAGAAATGTGCAGACGTTTGCTCTGTTCCATTGTGCGCCGATGAGGGTATTCATTCCATAGCAGATATTCAAAAACATTATGATGCAGGAGCTGCTATGGGCGGTAGCTTAAAACTCATTAAACTTGGTAGCTCATCAGAGGTTATGAAAGCCGGGGAATTAATGCAAAAACTATCCATGAACATAAATCTTGCAGGAAAAACAGCTGATAGTTCTATTGCTAGTGCAGCAATATCTCATTTAGCTGTGTCACTGCCAACATTACAATGGGATGCAAGTGTAACAAATCAATACCTAGTTGATGATGTTGCTAAAAATCCTATCAAGGTTTTAAATGGGCACATTATAACACCAGATGACCCAGGCCTTGGGATAGAAGTTGATATAGAAAAATTAGAAAAATATAAACGCAAATTATAATTATATGAATCTTTATACGATTGATATTAATTCGCTATCGTCACTAATTATAATTACAAGTAATTATAAATTTTTGGGGTATATAATTTAATGCTTTATTTAGATGAAACGGAAAAATAGCCTGATATCGAGAGCTAAAAAAAACATCAAGTATCATTTTATTTTTCCTTATGATGTTGAAATAAATATTGATCTTTATGTCAAGCTAAACATCCGATAATTTAGCATTTGCTTCTCTTAATTGCTTCATAACATTTCTCATCCTCGGCATCATATTGGCCTCCCAGTAATCAATCATTTTAATATTTTCTCTGGGTATTTTATAAATGTCTGAGTACTCTTGAATTAACTCATCCGATCCTGATTTAAATTCACCGCCAGTTGTCTCAACAGTTGGAAAACTAGGAGAAGAATTTGTTTTTGCTTTTAAGTAATTCGCTATTTCTTCGTATGAATCTTCATCTGCATGAGCAACCTTTACTTCAAAATCTGACAAATGATTTGTTTCATTTAAATAAATCAAAAACTTATATGAAAACGGACATCCTCCCTTAACATATAATATATCTTTTTGTTTTAGCATTTTACAAGCTCTCCTATTTTTAATAATTATCAAATAAAATTAACACGATTAACCTAAAGTATTTATAAATTCTTCCTAAAATTCACAATTATACATTTATTATATAAACAGATTCAATACTTGACCATTATATTTATTAAGTTAAGATTTTATTTGTAGAATTATAAATAAAATTATTTAAACAAAAAAGGGAGACAGTTATGATTAATAAATCCTATAAATTCATAGTTGGAATACTAACTTTAGCTTTGTTTAGTATAACTATGACAGTATCGGCATCTGCTGAAACAATTAAACTTAGAATTGGCTCAGGTCATCCTCCTGGGGTTGTCTATGCTGGTCTTATGAAAAATTACTTCCAACCTGAGGTTGTAAGAAGGGTTTCAGAAGAAACAGACCACGAACTTCAATGGGTTGAGGGGTATAGTGGGTCTATTGTAAAAGTGAATGAAGTTCTTGAAGGCGTTCAAAATGGAATCTTGGATATTGGAGGGTATTGTTTCTGCTTTGAGCCGTCAAATTTACCTTTACATGCATTCCAAGTTATGCTTCCTTTTGGTACAATGAGCCCAATTAAAAGCTTAAGAATAGCCCAAAGTGTGTACAGTCAAGAGCCTTATCTTACTGATGTTTTTGAGGATAAATTTAATCAAAAACTTTTAGCTAGAATAACTGATCAAGGTTATAATTTAGGAACAACTTTTGATTGGAATGACTTATCAGAACTAGAAAATGAAAAAATTGCTGGTGCTGGTCTTAATTTAAATTGGTTAAAATATGCAGGTGTAACGCCTGTTCAAGGATCGCTTGCTACAGCGTACACAGGACTTACAACAAATTTATACGAAGGTTGGATTATGTTCCCAAGCGCTTGGGTTAATCTAAAATTGTACGAGCCAGGCGATTATTATACAGAAATTGGCTTTGGTTCAATGACTTGGCATGGGCTTACTATGAATTTAGATACAATGGCACGGTTACCTAACGATGTTGTTGCTATCATTCAAGAGGTAGCTTTTGAATATGAAGAAAAAGTAGGCATTGATAATCGTGCGGATTATCCGAAGCATATAGAAACTTTAAAATCTAAAATTACCGTCAAACAATTACCTGAATCAGTGCGTGCAGACTGGGCAGAATCTCTTGCAGACTGGCCACAAGAAATGGCAAAAGAACTAGACGCCCAAGGCCTACCAGCCTCACGCGTATTGAATTTAGCTCTTGATGCAGCAGAGACTCAAGGATATATTTGGCCGGTTAGATACGAAGTTAATTAAGAGAAATATAATGGCGATACATTAATAATGTATCGCCATTATTAATATGGTAACAAATCATGATTTTCCTTAGCTATAGCGATAAAATCGCGAAATCTCTCATGGTAACAGCTGCTGTTTGGGCATTCTTTTTAGCCTTCATAATATTAGCTGATATTATTGCAAGAGGTGTGTTTAATAGTCCTCTTCATGGCACAAGAGAAATAGTAGCAAATTCAATTGTAATAATTGTATTTCTCCAAGCTGGCTATGCCATACGATCTAGATCAATGTTACATTCTGATATGCTTTTATCAAGAGTTCCACCTATAGTTAAAAAAATAATGCTATCTATAAGTTATTCGTTAGGATTATTTTTCTTTTTAGTTGTTATTACTGGTAGCTGGGACTTAGCGATTCAATCTTGGGTTGAAAATGAATATGACGGAGAGGGCGCACTAAAAGTTCCTGCATGGCCAACTAGATTTATGATAATTGTTGGCGGCTTCCTATGTTGTGTAAATTATATTGCATTAGCAGTAGCTGATATCTTTGAAATTAAAGATGTTTCGACTGAGGAAAATATGAATGTTTGATGTAAATATAGCTGTTTTATTAATTGCATCTTTGCTAGTTTTTGTAGCAATAGGCGTTCATATTGCCATAGCATTGGGTGTTACAAGTATTATCGGGATTTATATGGTTACCGGTAATATGGTAATCGTTCAAAAGATGGTTGGAAGCACATCGTTTGAAGCATTGCGTAATTATGTATTTGCTGTAATTCCGCTTTTCATGTTAATGGGAGAATTTATTTCAAAATCTGGTGCGATTACAGATATATATCGGGGATTACAGAGGGGGCTTAGACGCCTACCTGGACGCCTAGCTTTTGCAACTGTAATTGGAAATGCAATTTTTTCATTTGTTACCGGTGTATCAATTGCATCAGCTGCCGCTTTTACTCGCATAGCATACCCTGAAATGAAACGCCATGGTTATAATAGAGGTTTTGCATTAGGCTCTATAACAGGATCAAGTTGCTTAGGAATGTTAATACCACCAAGTGTACTAATGATTGTTTGGGGAATCTTAACAGAGAGATCTATAGGGAAAATATTTCTGGCAGGAGTTCTTCCTGGTATAATGCTTACAACATTATTTCTGTTGTATATAATATTTTTATCACTACTGAGACCTAAAATGGTAGGTATTGGTAAAGAAAATCCAGTCACCATTGATGAAGATGACACTATCGGAAATGTTTGGATTAGTGTTATAGGGATACTCTCCGTTATTTTTGTTGTTCTCGGCGGCATCTGGATGGGTTGGTTTTCACCGACCGAAGGAGCAGGTGTTGGGGCTGCAATGGGCTTAATGTTGGCTATCGTAAAAGGAATAACTAAAAGAGAAATTATTGACACTATACTGCAGGTTGGCAAAACTTCTGCACCAATTTTATTGCTACTTTTAACAGCTTCACTATATTCCCGAACACTTGCTATGACAGGTGTCACTAATGAAATAAGCGAAGTCTTCTTAGCAACTGGACTTGGATTTGCTGGTATATTATGTTTAATGATACTTATATGGTTTATCTTAGGCATGATAATAGATAGCATTTCAATTATGCTATTAACGGTAACAATATTTGAGCCTATTGCAGTTTCTCTAGGAATTGAACCCCTTGCATTTGCTATAATCGGTATTATCGCAATAGAAGCAGGCCTTTTAACCCCGCCATTTGGTATATTAGTCTATACCGTAAAAGTAGCCGCGAATGATAAAAAAATAAAAATAGGAGAGATATTTACCCATTCAATTCCTTATTGGTTAATTATGCTATTTGCTGTTTTTTTATTAATACAATTTCCAATAATAGCAACATATCTTCCTAATTTAGTATTTGGGTAATTTACAATTAATAAGGTGTGGTGCCCCGACCTAGATTTGAACTAGGGACACAACGATTTTCAGTCGTTTGCTCTACCAACTGAGCTATCGGGGCTTAAATAAAAAAATATTTATTTCTTATAGGAACTTTTAACCAATAAGTCTAGATAGTCTTTTAATTATAAATCATTTTAGTTTTCTATACTACCATCGCCGTCATTATCATCAAGATCTAAAATTTCTGAACCAGGGATATAGTATTCTCCATTTAGCCATTTTAATAGATCCTTGTCCGCGCATCTTCTTGAACAAAATGGTTTATAATCAACATTTGTTGGGGAAGAGCACACAGGACAAAAGGTTATAAATTTACTATTTTTTTTTTTCATTATTAGTTCTATTTTTGCCGATTAAATTCTATTTATTAATAATAATACCATAGCCCATCTATATTAATCAATTATCTTGATATCATAGAATGACACAGGAGATTGTGTATTATCATTATACCTTAATAAAATACTCATTCGCTTTGTTGAAGGTGGGATAGTTCTGTATATCTCAAGGTGAAGAGGCTTATTATTTTTAATATTTTCACAGGATGGAATTACATATAGGTTCACTGGAGGGCTATCATTTATCCCATATCTAACTTCCTTTATAATACAGGAAAAATCCGTAAGATAATCAAAATAAACCCGCAGGTCATTATCTTTATATCCAAAACTAATCCAATCTTCTTGATGTCTTTGCATCCTCTCCTTTTGTGATAAAGTTTTAAATTCATTAAACAGAAGTATAACACTCGTGATAAAAACTATAAATAAAACCAAACTAATAAACTGATTTCTACTAAGCATAAGTTCTATTCTCTAAAGATTTTTTTTAGATAAATTAAAAAATAATTGATTATTATTAACTCTTATAAACATCATAACCAAGGCCTCTTAACAAATGAATTGTCTCATATGCAGGCAGCCCCACAACAGAACTGTATGAACCAGAAATTTTAATAATAAAAGATTGCGCCTTTCCTTGTATGGCATACCCACCTGCCTTATCAATCCAATCATTAGTCTTTATGTAATATTTTATTTCTTCTTCGCTTAAATTTTTAAATTTTACTCTAGTTTCAGCTAATTTTTTGTAATAATTACCCTTGGCATCTATAATACAAACACAAGTATATACTTTATGATTTTTTCCAGATAATAGTTTAATTGCTTTATAAGCTTCTAAGGCAGAGGTGGGTTTCTCTATAACCCTTGTCCCAACTGCAACAACTGTATCAGCTGATAATATCAAAGAATCTTCAATATTATTTTTTCTTAACTGATATATATGAGTAGCTTTCTCATTAGCTAATCTAATAGCTAAGGATCTGGGCTTTTCACCCTTCTTAATATTCTCATTAATATTGGCTGGAAGGACGACATCAGGAATAATACCTAAGTTGTTAAGTATTTGTATTCGTCTTTCTGATTTACTTGCCAAAATAAGCTTTAATTTTGAGTTCATATAACACACATATTTCTAAATGGAATACTAAATTTTACTTCTTAGATTATCGATATTAAGTCTTATTGCAAGTGATTCTGCGTGAGCATGCAAACCTTCAGCTCTAGCTATCTGTATAGCTTTTGGCGCTAACAAATTAAGGTTATCAGAGTTACATGTTATAATAGAAGTTCTTTTCATATAATTCATTACACCTAAACCTGACGTATATCGGGCCGATCTAGCTGTTGGTAATACATGATTAGTTCCAGCTACATAATCACCTATTGCTTCAGGAGTATAAATTCCCTTAAAAATAGCTCCTGCATTTCTTATATTCTTTTCGTAGTATTCTACATTATTTACATTTAGCTCAAGATGCTCAGGGGCAATCTTATTTACAATATTAACAATCTCTTGATCTGAATTACATAGAATAATAACCCCTTTATTCTTCCAGCTTTTATTAGCAATACTATCTTTTAGATTATTCTCTAGCAAAGAGGCCACTGCTTTATCAACTTGTTTTGCAATTTCTGGATTCGTAGTTACAAATATTGATTGAGCCTCTTCATCATGCTCAGCTTGTGCAATTAAATCTGCTGCAATCCAATTAACATTAGATTCAGAATCACCAATGACCAACAATTCTGAAGGCCCAGCAATCATATCAATACCAACCTTACCAAATACTTGTTTTTTTGCTGCAGCTACATATTTATTCCCTGGCCCAACAATAAGATCTACTGCTTCTATAGTCTCTGTGCCATAAGCAAGGGCAGCAATTGCCTGCGCGCCTCCAATCTTATATATCTCAGTAATTCCACAAATCTTTGCTGCTGCAATTACCAATGGATTTAAATTATCGTTCATCGATGGAACTGCCATCGCAATTCTACTAGCACCTGCTACAATGGCTGGAACTGCATTCATAAGAACTGAACTTGGATAGTTTGCCTTGCCCCCAGGAACATATATCCCAACAGATTCAATAGGTGTCCACCTTGTTCCTAGCTCTACTCCTAATTCATCGATATACTGATGGTCTTTTGGTAAATTCTTACTATGGTGCGCATATATTCTTTTATATGCAAATAATAACGCTTCTATTGTTTCCTTATCGCATTTATCAAATATATTATCTATTTCATCTAAGCTAATTTTAATTGTTTCTATTGTTAATTTATTTATATCAAACTTATTTGTATAGTTAATTAAAGCTGTATCACCTTTAGCTCTTACTTCTTTTACAATTCGACGAACAGCGATGTCTACCTCATCTGAAAGTTCAGCCTTATTTTCTAATATATCATAAAATTCTTTTTCAAAATTTTTTGAAGATGTTTTTAGGTATTTTGGCATAATTCTTTCCTAACTATAAAATTTTATACACTAATCAGATAAACGTTCAATTATAGCACCACAACTAGATAACTTCTTTTCTATATCTTCGAAACCTCTATCAAGATGATAAACTCTATTTACAATAGTTTCACCCTTAGCTGCTAATGCTGCAATTACAAGAGAGACGGAGGCTCTTAAATCAGTTGCCATAACTTGTGCTCCTTGTAATTTTGTAACCCCTTTAATTATAGCCACATCACCATCTAATGTTATATCTGCTCCCAATCTGGCGAGTTCCTGAACATGCATAAATCTATTTTCAAAAATTGTCTCACGTATTCTTGACACACCATCTGATTGAGTCATCATGGCCATAATCTGAGCTTGTAAATCAGTAGGAAACCCTGGATAAGGACTTGTTTCAATATCAATTGGCTTAAGATTATTATTACTTTGGGTTATATGCAATGAATTACTATGCTCTAAGCATTTAACTCCCATTGCCTTCATAATATTTAATGGGTATTGGAGATTCTTACCATTTACATTCATCAGTGTTAGGCTTCCTCCAGTCATAGCTACAGCCATTGCATATGTCCCCGCCTCAATTCTATCAGGTAAGACTGTGTGTTCTGCAGAATTTAACTGGGTTACACCCTCAATATTAATCACTGAAGTGCCTTCTCCTTCAATATTTGCACCCATTGCCCTTAAGCATCTAACTAGATCTACTACTTCAGGTTCTTTGGCTGCATTTTCAATAGTAGTTTGCCCACTAGCAAGTGTTGATGCCATAAGTATATTGTGAGTTGCGCCGACCGAAACTTTTGGAAATTTTATTCTAGCCCCTTTTAGTCCATTAGGTGCTG
>JABIEF010000044.1 GCA_018651345.1 Rhodobiaceae bacterium | reverse complement strand
TAATCCAGCTAAAGTTATGGTTTTAGGTGTAGGAGTTGCAGGTTTGCAAGCTATTGCAACTGCAAAAAGTTTAGGTGCTGTTGTTTCTGCAACTGATGTAAGATCTGCCACCAAAGAGCAAGTAGAAAGTTTAGGTGGAAAATTCATCATGGTTGAAGATGAAGAGTCAACAAACGCTGAAACAGATAGTGGATATGCCAAGGAAATGAGTGATGAATACAAAAAAAAGCAAGCTAAACTTATTGCTGAGACTATTGCCAAACAAGATATTGTTATTTGTACGGCATTAATTCCTGGGAAAACAGCTCCAGTATTAATTTCTCAAGAGATGGTTGAATCTATGGCTTCAGGATCAGTTGTAGTTGATTTAGCTGTAGAGGCTGGAGGAAATTGTCCTTTAAGCAAATTAGGTGAAGTTGTTGATCATAATGGTGTGAAAATTATTGGATATGCTAATGTGCCAGGAAGAGTTGCAAAAGATGCGTCTGCTTTATATGCAAAAAATATTTATAATTTTTTAAGTTTAATTATAGATAAGGAAAATAAAAAAATTACTTTTAATTGGGAAGATGAAATTGTTAATTCAGTAGTGTTAACTAATGAAGGAAAAATGAGATTGGAACAGTTTAATTAATATGGAAGCACATAGTTCAGAAGTTTTTGTCATAGGTTTAACTGTTTTTTTCCTAGCGTGTATTATTGGTTATTATGTAGTTTGGTCAGTAACACCTGCATTACATAGCCCTTTGATGGGAGTTACAAATGCTATCTCTAGTGTAATTATTGTCGGTGCTATTCTTGCTGCTGGGCCATTAGGGCACGATACATCAAAAATTTTTGGTATTATTGGAGTAGTACTAGCTTCGATTAATATTTTTGGGGGTTTTATTGTTACTTATAGAATGTTGTCTATGTTTAAGAAAAAACCTAAAAAAGAAAACAAAGGTTAAATTTATGTCAGCAAATATGGTTGCAGTTTTATATTTATTATCAGCACTTTTATTCATATTTGCTTTGAGAGGTTTATCACATCCCGAGTCTTCGAGACTAGGTAATATTTTTGGAGTTGTTGGTATGGTTATAGCCATCATTACAACTTTAATGTTTAAATCAGTCCTAAGTTATGCAGAAATTGGTGCCGCTATCATTGTAGGTGGTGCAATTGGTACATTTATAGCTCTTCGAATTGAAATGACTGCATTACCACAACTGGTTGCTGCATTTCATAGCTTGGTTGGGATAGCAGCTGTTTTTGTTGCCGCCGCTGCATTCTATGATCCTGCATCTTTTGGAATTGGAAATTTTGGCTCAATTGGAACAAGTAGCTTAATTGAGATGAGTATAGGAACCTTTATTGGTGCCATAACATTTTCTGGGTCAATTCTTGCATTTGGAAAACTGCAAGGTACTATTTCAGGTAAGCCAATAGTTTTTAAATTTCAGCATACAATTAATGCTTTAATTTTCCTCTTTATAGTAACTCTGATTGCGATGTTTGTGATTAATCAATCACCAACTATTTTTTGGTCAATTGTTATAGTTTCTATAATTTTAGGTCTCTTAGTTGTCATTCCTATTGGAGGAGCTGATATGCCAGTTGTAGTTTCGATGCTCAATTCATATTCTGGATGGGCTGCGTGTGGTATTGGTTTTACTTTAAGCAATAATCTCCTAATAATTACAGGAGCTCTAGTTGGGGCGTCTGGGGCTATTCTTAGCTATATAATGAGTAAAGGAATGAACAGATCAATAATAAGCGTTGTTCTTGGTGGTTTTGGAGGAGAACAAGCAGCTGGCGCTACAAGTGATAATTCTGATAAAGTAGTAAAACAGGGTAACGCTGAAGATGCAGCTTATATTATGAAAAATGCTGACTCTGTTATTATTGTACCTGGATATGGTATGGCAGTAGCTCAAGCACAGCACGCATTAAGAGAAATAGGTGATATATTAAAAAAAGAAGGAATTAACGTAAGATATGCAATTCATCCAGTTGCAGGAAGGATGCCAGGTCATATGAATGTT
>JABIEF010000043.1 GCA_018651345.1 Rhodobiaceae bacterium | reverse complement strand
GTTACCCCACATATTAGAAATAACTTTTTCTGAATTTAAATTATCGAAAATCATATCAACATGTTTTATAGCTCTTTTATTTTTTTTAATTAACGAACCAAATTGTAACATTAGAAATGAACCACATCTTGATGCTAGATTAATTGGAAGTAGCGATAAGAATAGAGATAGAGTCATGATAATTATATATTCAAAAATATATTTAATATTGCTCATATTATTGTAACATTATATATGGGAGGTATGATTTATTGACCATGCCCTCTGTTAGCAAGAATTTTCTAATAAAGTTAAAATTATTCAAACTATAGAGTCCAATTTTTCTTGCAATCTTTATAGAAGTATTATCTGACACTAGAGATTTATTTAATAACTCCACCGCTTTTTGTCTTTTATATATATCGAGCCATCTCTTATTTTTATATTCTCTAAGCACATTTCTGTTGCCGTAATCTTTAGTATTTGAGTTCTCTATAATTTCATATAGCCAAGCAATATCTCTTAGTCCTAAATTTAAACCCTGAGCGCCAATTGGTGGCATTATATGGGATGACTCTCCAACTAAAATTGTCCTTAATTTTGATAACTCCTGAGCTTGTATGCTCTGCATTGGAATTGCAAAGTGCTTATCTAAGATTTTTATCCCGTCAAAAATATTTATAAATTGGTGATTCAAAAAACTTTCAAATTGATTGGTATCAATTATTTCGCTCATTCTATCAGGATTATCTAACCATACAATTGCTGAAGTATTTTCTTTAAGCGGAACGGATGTTAAAGGTCCTCCTATACGATGTATTTCATTACTTATGTTATTATGAGAATTTAAATGTGATATTCTTGTTATAACTGCAGATTGATTATAGTTAACAGTCTTAGTCTTGATCTTTGCTGAATTTCTGCATATCGAATTTTTTCCGTCAGCAGCTATTATTAATTTATAATTATATTTAAAGTTCTCCGTTGTGGTGAGAATATTTTCATCACCAGTATATGTAATTTCTTTAACATTCTGATCAATATGGATTATATTCTTATCGTTAATTATCTTTTTTATAAGTAGCTTAGAAAGCATATTATCTTCGATATTATAAGCAAAACATTCTCTGTTGATTTCTGATGCTTTAAAATTTAGATGCTTCCCAGAGTTTAAGATCCTATCGTGAATTTTTAACTCTCTTAATTCATATAAATTATTATTATTTTGATTAAAGATATTTAAATTTCTGTATAGGTTATAGGAGCTATCAAGTAGGGCTGTGGTCTTGTTCTTATTATATTTTGGATAGCTTCCAAAAATTGTTATTATGCCAATATTTAGCTTTGATAATAACAATGCACAAGTTAGTCCGATTATACCACAACCTACTATAGCAATATTAGAATTTTTTTTTGACATTCATTTCATTTCATTAAATAACTTAAATAATTCATTTTGACCTTCGAATCCAATGCCAGGTCTATCTGATAATGTTATAAAACCATCATTAACTATATAACTATCATCATATCCAGAAAAAACCCCAAACACATTCGGATATGCTTCGCACATAGATAAACCAAAACCACACGCAATATGCAAAGACATTTGATTTCCTCCGTGAGGTGTAATTTGATCTAAAGACCAATTAACTTTTTTTAATCGATCAAGACAATCTTTGAAGTATGAAATACCATAACTTTGAGGCATGTCTATCTGCAAGACATCCATACCGACTCTGAATCCGCCGTACTTTATGAGATTGTAAACATCCTGTTCGGAATAGAGATTTTCACCACCGGCAACTGACGATCTATAATGTTCAATAAAATTATTATAACCTTCGTAGTCTGATGGTTGCACTGGTTCTTCAAACCATCTTAATCCATATGAGCTAAGCTCCCTAGCGTATTCAAGATAATTAGCATTGGTAAGACCGCCATTGGCGTCCAAAGCTACTTTAAAAGGAGAACCTGTAACTTTAATAGCTTTTTCTATTCTCTCTATGTCTTCTTTAATTGGAGCGCCTCCAACTTTAATTTTCATTAATCTGTAACCATTATCAAAATTATTTTGAATTTCTACACCGAGATCGTCTAAAGTTTTATTTTCATCATAATAACCGCCGCCCACATAACAGAACATCTTATTGGTTGAATTGTACTCTGGATAAATTTTATTGATATACTTGTATAGAGGTAAATCATAGTGTTTAGCTAAAGCATCCCAAATTGCAACCTCTATGGTTCCGATGGCTACAGACCTTTCCATATCACCGCCAGGTTTTTCGCCAGTGAGCATTTTTTTTACAACCTTTTTAGGGTCAATATCACCATTTGATCTTAGAATGTCATTTTGATCACGATCTAATATTCTTGGTACAAATCTATTTCGCATTTGAGCACCACAAGCATAACGACCAGTTGAATTAAATGCATATCCGTGAATTAATTTAGATCCATTATCAATCGTAACTTTAACTATAGATGTTGTCATTTCTTTAAAAGAAAACATTGAATTACTCAAACTAAGGTTAAGTTTGATTGCTTCCTCTTGAATATCGATTATTTTCATATTATTACCTTTTTTAAATATTATACATTTAATACTAAATACAATTATAGCATTATTTTATTTTTTTTAATAAATATGAAGACAGCGGTACACATAAAAATATTACAATTATTCTAACAGAATGACTTGTAGCAATGAAAGCCGACTCTATTCCAATAGCAATTGCTAACAATAACATTTCAGTAAAGCCTCCCGGTGCCATTGATAGAAATAATGCCCTTGAATCAAAATTTATTATTGGCCCCATGATAATGGCTATTAGTAGGGCAATTGAAATCATTAGCGTTCCCATTATGAAGGCATGCTTCACTGTGTTCTTAAGTTCACTTTTCGTTATCCCATTAAATCTAACTCCCAAGCTAGACCCTAATACAATTTGTGCAAACGCAACCATCCATAATGGTAAATTAGCCTCAGTGATTGATGTTATGTGAACAAATCCACTCAATATTAAGGCTCCAAATAATGCTCCTCCTGGTAATTTAAGCTTTAATCCAAGATACATGCCAACGACAGCACATGAAAATAAAATAACCCAATCGATAATAGTTACTATCATATCGGGTGGGTTGGATATACTTATAGTGGTAAATTCAATATTAAAATAGAACCTTAATAGTAAGGTACTAACTGTTACTACCATGGCAATACGTATTGAATGTGTTAATATCATTCTTCTTTCGTCTGCACCGGAATCGGCGCCAATAAATACCAGTTCAGCTAAGCCACCAGGTGGTGACGAAAAGAGGGCAGTAACTTTATCCCATTTTGCTATCTTTGTTAAATATTTATAACCAACGAACGTTGTAAAGACTGTATATAATAATACTAAAAAAATACCAATCGGCCATTTATGAATTTCTTGGATAATCTCAGGTTTAAAAGAGCACCCTATTAATACTCCTAATATAGGTAGGGCTAATTTACGCAGTTTTTTATCAACATCTATATAACCAAAAGGAATTGCAATTATTAATGTTAACGCAAATGATCCTAGCATCCAAGGTAAGGGTAAATTCAAATAATAAAATATAGCACCACCTGCTAAACCAATAGTCAGTGCAGCTAGAGTTCTTGATATTTCGTTTTGCATATTTTTTTATACTTCCAAATTATATTAGTAAGCAAGTTAATAAAAGATGTTATAGTTATGTTATTTATTAACCGTATCTAATTAAAATACTAATACATTGGTTTAATTGTATTTTGATGAGTTAAGATTTATTAAAATTTAAATTATAGCAATTACTTAAATATTGTTAAGTACTCATAATCCACTTTAATGTTAATAACTTTTGCATTATAAACTAATTCTTATTGTATATTTTTAAAATCAAATAGGTGTGTTATGGTTCGTTTCTTATTTTTGTTTGTATTTATTTTTACCTTTAATTCAATTAGTTCAAACGCAGATAATCATAATGAACCGTTTTCTCCTAATCTTGTTTCAGATTTTTATTATCAATATATTAATGAAAAAGATCCCTATTCAAACGAAACTTTCGAAACAAGTGTAACGGTTGATTGGGCTTTTGCGGTAAATGCATATGGCGGTAATGTTACATCATACACTGACGGAACTTATGAATTCAGTGGTGATAAGGTAACGGTTGGTGTAGTACTCCCTGAACATATTAAAGCTTATAACCCAGATCGTTGGACATATTCGAATGATTTAATAGATTCTTTATATGACGAAAAAATTAATAGTAAGATAAACGAATTATTGCTTTTAGAGGTTGGGCAACTAAATACAAAAGGTTTTTTTAATGATAAGCCATTTGAATTAACAGTAATAACACCTGTAATGCGCTACGATCGAAATGATGATTCCATCTCACTCTCCTCATTTAAACCAGGTAGCTGTTTTAAAGAAGTAGCAGGTTATACAGCCGATTACGATATAGTTATAGGTCCTATGTCATGTTTTCATAACGACAAAGGTCAACATATAAATGGAGATATAATTATTGCAGGATATTATCAAAGAGGTGATTTATATATGACTGCTATTGATAAATTACAAAAAGAAGAAGAAGAAACTAATACCGCAAAACAAAATGATTATACAGAGAGTAAAGCAAAAGCTTTAGCTGCAAAAGAACTTTTGGTAAATAGTCTAGACTGGGAAAAGGAAAAAATAGATAAATATACAAGCAGGTTCAATTTTGATTATTGGAATTCCAACAGTCTAGAAACTCAATTAAAACACGCATCCTTAGCAAATAATAAAACTGATAGTAAATTCGATGCAAATATTTCTTCAGATCTAAATGTTTATTCTGTCATTCCAAAGGACCTTAACGATGGTTACACTGAGAATACTAGAATAATAGTTGATTTTGCTGTTATGCTAAATAAGGATAATGACTCTAAATTTATCGAAGATATTGATGGAAATTTATCCTTCAATGCCGATACTGTAAAAGTTGGTGTGGTACTTCCAGATATTATCAACAGTCAAAATAGAGATCGTTGGATCATTGAAAATGATCTATTAGAATCTTTGTTTAACGAAAAACTCTATACTCAGCATTCTGAAGTATTATATTCTAAACTAGAAAACCTTGGCACAATAGAATACTTTAATAACAGTCCTTATGAGTTTGAATATGTTGCGTCAGATAACAGCAGTTCAATGACACAATTTGAACTTGGAAACAACCAGTGTTATGAGGAAATAACTACTTTATCATTTACTTACGATATTGTTGTTGCGCCAGCATGTATTTTTAATGCTAACGGAAGCTTTAGAACGAATAATTCATTAATTGTTTTGGGCTATTATAATAAAGATGACATTTATTTAATTGCGCTCGAAGAAGAACAAAAACTAGAAAAAGCAGCATTGGCTGCTATAGAGGAAGCTGAAAAGGCAGAAGAAAACAAGAGAATAGCGTATTTAAATGCTCTTGAATCAAATCCAGAATACCTTACCTACTTGGATATCGATGACGGTAGATTTATATGCACGTTAAATACTATTCCTCTTATAAAAATTGATGCGGCTATAATTGATAGATGGGGGCAACATTATAAGCCTTTTAAATATGACGATGTTAATAGTCTCTTTGTTGAAATAACCCAATTAAAACAGGATGAATGTGGATTTCTACTTCTATCTTTAGCTGACAAAGAAAAGCTAAAAAAAGCTTTAGAAAGAAAATCCGTTTTATTTACCGATGATTTATTATTAATCGACGAGAATAAATTATCATTAGAATTTCTTAATGATCATTATGTGTCTATTGTTATTGAAGATGCAGATTTTTATGAATTTTTTGTGGAAATGTCACGTGATGAAGTTCTGTTTCCTGAATTATTAAAATATAATATTAGCAACCAAATTCAATTAGATGAATTCGTAAATAAAATCAAATTAGAAGCCCCAAATTTACCTAGCGATACAAACCAAGGAATATATGATTTTATATTACTTGATCAAGAGGCGAAGTTAGAAGGTCTTGATGTCTCTGGTTTGCTGGCAAAAAGAAAAGATGAGAAGCTTGCAAAAGAAGCTGAGTATGCAAGAAATAATCCTTACTACGCAGTAGTAACTTGCAGTTTTCAAGGAGAGCTTTATTATATGGCTGCTTGTCTTACTGATACCACAATTACACTAACTTCAGATAATATAACAACAGAAAAGAATCATTATAACTTTGCTGATTTAGGTTATTTAGATGGCAATGCTCTTTATATTGACTTAGGTTATGACTATGGGTTGAAAGCTATGAATTCAAGCGAGGCTTTAGGTATAAGTATTCGTATATACGATAGATTAACCGATAGGTTATTGAAAAGTGATGAAGCTTTTTCTAAATGGGGAGTTGCATCAGTTTATAGCTGGCAATAATGTTTCAAACTTCTTGTCATCATAGTCCTAACCTATTTAATAAAAAATGAACTTATAGTTAATAATATATAGACAATTTAAACTACAGAGTATTAAAGCTTCTTAATTTTGTTATCGCTACATTTTTTGGAACAGTATTTAACCTGAGTCCAATTTTTCGACCATTTTTTTCTCCATGAAAAAGGCCTTTGGCATACAGGGCATATTTTACTGGGTAAATCGGATTTCTTCTTCATTCAAGGCTAACTAAAAATATTTCGCTATCTTCACGAATAGTTGCTTGTTTTTCTGTGTCCATGCGATCAAATACCTTATACATCATGCTAATGCGCTGATTGCCTGCTAACTTAACTCTGTTGTGATCTAAGAAGTTCCAATAAAGATAGTTAAAAGGACATGCATCAATGCCATTTTTTTTTGTCACTTTATAACTACAGTTCTTACAGTAATTTGACATCTTGTTGATATAGCTTCCACCGGCCGCATAGGGTTTGCTAGCCAGATACCCGCCATCAGCAAATAAAATCATTCCTGATACATTGGGAAGCTCCACCCATTCGTAGGCATCTGCATAGACAACCAAAAACCATTCATTAACTTCTTTTGGATTTATACCAGCAAGCAATGCAAAGTTTCCAAGTACCATAAGGCGTTGAATATGATGAGCATAAGAATTTTGTTTTGTCTCGAGAATAGTTTGGCTCAGACAGTTCATTTTTGTGTTTCCTGTCCAATAAAAATCTGGCAGAGATCGTTTTGCATCTAAGAAGTTCTCATCAGAATATTTTGGCATCTTTAACCAATATATTCCCCTTACATATTCACGCCAACCAATAATTTGACGAATAAATCCTTCTACTGAATTAATTGGTGCCGTTCCGTTTTTGTAAGCTTCCTCTGCTGCGTGTATACATTCCAGAGGAAGTAGTAGGCCACAATTTAGGTAAAAACTAATGTGAGAGTGATACATCCAAGCTTCCCCTTGAATCATCGCATCCTGATAATCTCCAAAATGGTTTAATCTCTGTTCAATAAATTGATCTAGAACTTGCAATGCATCTGCTCGAGTGACGGCAAAATAAAATGGCTCTAAATCTCCAAAATGATCTTCAAATCTTTGAGAAACTAGAGACATTACTTCTTGTGTTATATCATCGATCTTTCCGATATAGGGTAAAGGTATTTTTAATCCATCTTTTGGTGGTTTACGGTTTTCCGTATCATAATTCCACTGACCACCAATTGGATTATTATCTTGCATCAATATATCATTTTTTTTACGCATTTCACGGTAGAAAAATTCCATACGAAGTTGTTTTCGATCTTTTGCCCACAAAGAAAAATCACTAGTAGAACATAAAAAGCGATTATCCTGTCTAATTTCAACATGAATATTTAATTCTTTTTCCCAACATTTTACATCCTCAAGCACACGATATTCAGACGGATGCGTAACAATGATACATTTGAAAATTTGTTTTTGTAGTAATCGTTTAACTTCACCTTTAAATGATTTTGTATTTTTGGTGTTATCTAGTTTTATATATTTAACATTATAATTTTTATGTTTGAGTAAGGCAGCAAAATGCCTCATCGCTGATAGTAGAAAAGCAATTTTCTTTTTATGATGCTTGACATAAGTTATCTCTTCCCAGGCCTCACACATCAATATAACATCTCTATCAGGGTCATACTCTTTAAGGCTTGAGATAGACTCTGATAGTTGGTCGCCAAGAATGAGAATAAGGTTAGACATCTCTTATGATCCTAAAAATATTATAATAACTGCAAACAGGCAAAAAAAATCTAAAATATTTAGGCTCTTTTGTATTATGCCGTCAAGGGATACTGAAAGTTTATTCTATTTTATTGGCGGAGAGAGAGGGATTCGAACCCCCGGAGGAGTTCCCCCCTCGCTGGTTTTCAAGACCAGTGCTTTCAACCACTCAGCCATCTCTCCGTATCATAGACAATAGAATATAAATGTTAGAAAACGTTAGTTTTGTCAATGGATTTTATTAAATATACTATTTAAAATATAAAGAATGAAACAGATATATTTATTTAATTAAAGTTAGTAAGTTTCTCAGTTAATTCCTCAAGATTTGGAACAGCTGTATAATCTTCACTTAACCCACCTGACCCTGCTGGACTTTTGCATGTAAAGAACTTACACAGTTCTCCCAATACCTTAATACCATGTGTGGTATTTCTCGGTATATATATAAGGTCTCCTGGGTTTGCAATATCAATATCATTCTCTAAGAGGACAGCTAACTGCCCTTCTAATAGATATATCCATTGTTCATCATTTGGGTGAACATGGGGTGGAGGAACGTCACCTTTTTTATATGTAACCAAACCAGCTTTAATTAATTCACCACCAAATTGTATCATTTTAATATTTGGTCGCACAACGTCTGGTGTTTCTTTCATTTCTGTTGCTTTATATATTGGCATATTATCCTCTTATAAATCTAACTTTGTTTATAGGTATAGTTCTTTAAAATATTTATATATTAACTTTTAATTTAATGACAATCAAGATATCAAAAATAATCATGCATGGATTTTGTATGAGTATAATATTACTTCTTAGTTAAATACATATACTAAAATAGAATAAATTAACTGTACGTGTAACAAATTAATTAAACATAAGAGTGTAAATTATATAGGGATATACACATTATAAAAAACGTTACTTATTAATAGTTGTCATAATTAAATTATTATATTACGATTTATCACTTAATATTTTAATTATAAATAATATGGGAGTTATTTTATGAATTTTTCAATTAACACAATAATGAAAGGAATTACAGCTTCAGTATTTGGCGCTGCTTTTCTTTTAACTGGAGGAACAGCGTTCGCTGATTACTCTTGTAAGTCAGCTACATTTATAGTGCCATATTCACCTGGTGGTGGATCCGACCAAATGGCAAGACGTCTTGTTCCAGGTATGGAAGAAGCTCTAGGTGTTAAAGTTAATATTGTCTACAAAACTGGTGGTGGCGGAGCTGTTGGATTCAGTGAATTACATCGCTCTGATCCAGATGGTTGCACATTCTCAAACACAGTTGTGCCTAATGTTATTATAAGTTCAAAAGGTGACGGTGTTGGTTATGAAGCTGGTGATTTTGAATATATTGGTATGACAGAGTCTTCAGCTGGAACTTTAATGGTTCCGAAAGATAGTAAGTATCAATCAATTGACTCATTTGTTGCGGCCGCTTTAGAAAATCCTGGCATGCTAACTGTAGCCGGTACCGGTGGTAGTGGTCTATCAAGATGGAACCAACTAGAAGAAGTTCTAGGTATTGAAACAACATATGTACCTGTCGGTGGTGGTGTTGGTAAAATGATACCAATGCTTGCAGGTTCTCATATCGATGGTGCAGCTACTGGTGCAAACCATGCAACGAAACATAAAGCAATTGTTAATTCAATACTTGTTGCTGGTTCAAATGAAGTTCCAACACTTCCTGGTATTCCAAATGAACCAGACTGGAACTATGTTATCACATGGGGTCTAATGGCTCCTCCGGGAACACCAGCTGATGTAGTTGAAACATTAAATGCAGCTATGAATAGTGCAGCTCAAAGCTCATCTGTTCAAGAAGCACTGATAAAGGGTGGTTACGTGCCACATAATATGTCAGTAGCTGAAACTAATGCATTTATGGATGCTGAAATTGCAAAATATGCTGACTAAATAGTTGTTGTATTATTTAAATAAATCACCTCAACATGATCAATATAATGTTGAGGTGATGTTTGAATATATAATTACTGTCCACATCAATTTAGTATGAATAAGAATTTAAATTTTTTCCATTCGTATGGAGTATATTAAATGATTGAAGCCTTTTATATGGCTATAAGCCCTTCGTACCTTATGTATATGACAATCGGTGTCATGTTAGGATTAGTTGTTGGTACCTTACCTGGTTTAACAGCAACAATGGGAACGGCTTTATTAGTTCCTTTTACTTTTGCTCTGCCAACAGGTGAAGGTATTGCAATGTTGGGTGGTTTATACGTATGCGCAATGTTTTCAGATGCAATCCCAGCTTGTCTTGTAAATACTCCGGGAACTCCAGCGGCAATGGCAACGGGGTTTGACGGCTACCCCATGGT
>JABIEF010000042.1 GCA_018651345.1 Rhodobiaceae bacterium | reverse complement strand
TATTCCAGATAGAAGTAGGAAATTTCATTCAAGGCCAACACCTTTAACAGGTGGTATTGGCACTTTTATAGCTCTAATGCTATCTGGGAAGCTCTATATTGATTTGAATAACCTTAATGGGTACCTTCCAGAGTTTACATATTATCTTATGGTTAGCTCTTTACCATTATTGCTACTATTTTTAATTGATGATTATAGAGGCCTAAAGGTAATTCATAGATTGTTAATACAAGTTGTTGCAAGTTTTTTTATGATTTATACAACTGGAATTCAATTAGAATCATTTGGTAACTTATTTGGTTCTGGTAATATAGATCTTGGAATGTTAAGTATTCCAATTACTATTTTTTGCGTAGTTGGGATAATGAATGCGTTTAATATGATAGATGGAGTCAATGGTTTGTGCGCTGGGTGTGCAATGATAAGTTTATTATTAATAGGTTTTCATTCGGGATTCATTTATGACTCAATGTTGGTATTAATAATTGGCTCTATGATTGGATTTTTAATTTTCAATTTAAGAATATTTGGTAAGAAAAGAGGTGTATTTCTTGGAGATAGCGGATCTAATTTAATTGGTTTCTGGGTAGCATGGAGCGCAATTTATTGCTCTCAAAATGCAATATATAACACTGAGCCAATTACTATGATTTGGTTTGTAGCTATTCCTCTTTTAGATTGTATTGGGTTAATATTTGCCAGACTAAAAAAAGGTATAAGCATCTCCTCTGCAGGTAGAGACCATATTCACCACAAACTAATGAACAGGTACTCACCTGAACAAACACTTGTAATAATATTGATAGTCTCGTTGATTACAGGTTTAGTAGGGATATTTGTAAATAATATTTATTCATCTTGGGTTTCAACTTATGTATTTATTATTTACGCCGCATGTTATTACTTATATGCTTACTATAAACCTACAAAAAATAAAATTTAATGTTTAATTTTTTTAAAAAGAAAGAAAAATCTGTTCAAAAAATTGAAAAAAACTTAGATATAAAATTGACTGCGTCATTATTAGCATATGAAATAGCAAGATCGGATGGAGATATAGCTGATTCTGAATTATCCGTTATTCTTGAAGAGTTAAAAAAAATATCTATAAAAGTTCAAAAAACTGAAGATGATATATTACAAATTGTTCAAAATTTTAGTAATAATAGTGTCTCGTTTCATGAGTTCATAGAAGATATAAATAAAGACTACTCAAAAGAAGATAAGCTCTCCTTGCTTTCCTTTTTATGGACTGTTGCCTATGCTGATTCTATTCTAGAAGTAAATGAGGAGAGGCTAATAAGAAGAATTGCAGATTTAATACATCTAAAAGATATGGATGTATTGAAAATTAAAGATAAAGTTAAAAATAATAATGCCTAATATTCTATAAAGTTTTTATTTGCTTCTAAGAAATTTCTAGCATCTTCTCTAACACAATCAAAATTTGAAAATTGCTTTATTCTATCAAATATATCATTGCCTACGAAAGTGCCCATTTGATACAAAATTACACACCTTTCTAATTCATCTACCCTGTCATCACGGTTAAGCTGTTGTACTAATTCTTTATAGGAAACATATGAGTTAGTGACCTTCATATTGCTTTTGTTATCTAGAATAAGGAAATTGGTTTCTTTAAAAGAATTATAAGGCAGCCACTCTATTCCGTTTGTAGATTCTCCTGGAATTCCTTTTTTAGCAAAATTAGACCAAAATAACATCATATTTTTTGATAAAAATCTTTTGGAAGGTCCTGATGGGTAGAGTAAAAAACCAAAGCCACCAACAACATCATTGTTTCCTGTAATAAGTGGTATTTCAGTTCCATGCGATGCTCCGATTAACTTCCTAAAGTCTGCGATAAAAAATCTTCTGTGATCGTCCCAATTATACCTATAAGCATAGGTATTTAAATTGCCAGCGATATTTAATGATGAAATTGGCTCTATTACACCCCGTATTTTCCATGCTTCGCTTCTATAAAAATTAAATGCTTCGAATGAGGCTTCATTTTTTATTTTAACCTTTGGGATACCTAAAATTGAACCAAATAAAGAATAATCCAATTCAACAAAATATTCTGCAGCTGCAAGCCATAGTTTTACTTCATCCCTATTAGAGCCAGCCATAAAAGGTACATTTTTACTATTTTTTAAAGCTTTTTCTAGGCCAATTTTTGGGATTACTATTCCATCATTGGTTAGTAAGGGCACTTCTAGATTCGATTTATCAGAGTAATCACTAAAAAATTCTTCAGCGGTTAGTGAATATAATTCTTTATTTAATTCAAGATTAGACATCTTATCTGAATTTAAAACAAGTCTTTTTACAACCTCATTACTAGTATGATTGAATGTTGGATTATCATTATTATTTATGTGAGCATGTTCAGCAGACATAGATGTTGTATAGCCTGATTGTGAAATTGCTTTATGGAAAAGACCATCGGCTTGTGGCGCAACCATCAAAGACAGAACATTATGACCTCCAGCAGATTCTCCAAAAACAGTAATATTGTTAGGATCTCCTCCAAAAAGTTGTATATTGCTATTAACCCACTTTAATGCTTCGATTATGTCAAGTGTGCCAAAATTTGAAGTTTTATCTATTCCTTTATGTA
>JABIEF010000004.1 GCA_018651345.1 Rhodobiaceae bacterium | reverse complement strand
GTCAGTAATAACAGCTTTAACAGCTCAAAATACAATGGGTGTCCAGGATATACATCTAGTACCAGAAGATTTCATTGAATCGCAAATAAATTCTATTTTTCAAGATATAATTGTTGATGCTGTGAAGATAGGTATGATGGCAAATTCTAGCATCGCATCTATTATTTCTAAAAATTTACGAAAAAGAAAAATAAAAAATATTGTAATTGACCCAGTTATGGTTGCAAAGGGAGGTGCAACGCTTCTTGAGAAAGATGCAATTGAGATAATACGTAAAGATTTAATTCAAATAGCAGATGTTTTAACACCAAATTTACCTGAGGCAGCACTACTCACAAATACTGATATCGCAACAACAAAATCGGAGATGTTAACTCAAGGAAGACGACTTCTTGATCTTGGTGCAAAAGCTATATATGTCAAGGGCGGTCACTTGGACTCTAAAAATAGTCCAGATCTTCTTATTACTATAAATGATGAAATATGGTATGAAGCCCCACGTATTAAAACAATCAATACGCATGGAACTGGTTGTACTTTATCTTCAGCAATCTGCGCTAATCTTGCGCATGGTTTTGAAATTGAAACTGCCATCAGCAACTCTAAGCAGTATGTCACAGATGCAATAAAAAATGCTGATAAGTTAAATGTTGGCCAGGGTCATGGACCGACGCACCATTTTAATAATCTTTGGTGAATTTCAGATTAATATAAGAAAAATATAAACAAAAGGAGACTTAAATGAAAAAAATTATATTTATAACCTACATATTGCTTCTATCGGTAATAAGTCCAATAAATGGGAATGCTGACGATAAAGTATCACTTCTTTTAGACTGGTTTATTAATCCTGATCACGGTCCAATAATTATTGCAGAAGAGAAGGGTTATTTTTCTGAATATGATTTAGATGTAGAAATTGTGGCACCAGCTGATCCATCGATGCCCCCAAAGCTAGTTGCAGCAGGCAAAGCTGATCTTGCAATAAGCTATCAACCCCAGCTTCATCTTCAAGTCAGTGCAGGTCTTCCTTTATTAAGAGTTGGAACTCTAGTTGCAACTCCTTTGAACTGCCTTCTTGTCTTAAAAGATGGCCCAATATCTTCTCCTGCCGATCTCAAGAATAAAAAGATTGGTTTTTCTGTAGCAGGAGTAGAGGAAGCACTTCTTTCAGCTATTTTAGAGAAATATGATATATCAATAGAAGATATTGAGCTTGTTAATGTGAATTTTTCATTATCACCCGCTCTAATGTCGAAACAAGTTGATGCAGTAATTGGTGCATTTAGGAATTTTGAGCTAAATCAAATGGATATTGAAAATGTACCTGGACATTGTTTTTATATCGAAGAAGAGGGTGTTCCCGCCTATGACGAATTAATCTACATTGCGAATCCGAAGAAGATGGATCAGAGTAAAATTGCAAGATTTTTAAAAGCTACTGAACTTGCAACTCAATTCATAATTAATAACCCCGAAGAAAGTTGGGAGATATTTTCATCAACATCAAAAGAACTACAAAATGAACTTAATAGAAGAGCATGGTTTGATACAATACCAAGATTTGCTCTAAGGCCAGCAGCTAACCATGAGGCAAGATACAAAGACTTCCAAGATTTTCTATATAGTTCAGGCCTTATTGAAAAGAAAGTTCCAATTAAAGAGCTTACAAGGGATATAACCCAAAAATGAGTGTAATCTATAGTAAAGTCGTTTCAGAATTAATATCTGCGCATAAAGATATTTGGAATTCCTATACAGAACATAGTTTTTTAGAACAGCTTGCAAATGGTTCCCTTCCAAATGCACAGTTTCTGAAATATTTGAAGCAAGATTATATTTTTCTCATTCATTTCTCAAGAGCGTGGGCATTAGCTACCGCAAAATCAGATAGTCTTGACGAAATGATTATAACCTCATCTATTATGCATTCATTAATTAATGAGGAAATGGCTCTTCATATCCGAGTATGTGAAAGAGAGGGAATTAATATAAAAGATTTAAAAAGTACCGTCGAAACACCTGAAAATATTGCATATACAAGGTATGTTCTTGAGGCAGGATATTCCGGTGACTTTTTAGATCTACTTATATCGTTATCTCCTTGTGTTCTTGGCTATGGTCAAATTGGCCTTCGTTTAAAGAATATGTTTACCAGTCAAAAATATAAAGAATGGATAGATAATTATTCAAGCCCCGAATACCAAAATGTTTGTTTTAGTGTTGGAAAACTGATTGATGAGGCAGTATCAAGAAGAATCGGAAATAATTATCATAAAATTGGAAAATGGAAGATATTGAATCAATATTTTAGAAAAGCAACGCTCTTAGAAATTGAATTCTGGGAGATGGGTCTAAAACCATGAGTGCGATCATCCCCTCATTGTATATTGATGGCAGCGCAGTATTCGATGGTAATACTCTATTTAGCGTCAAAGGTATGGCAATAAATTCATCGCAATGGACATGCTTACTTGGGCCTTCTGGATCTGGAAAGTCAACTCTATTACGGTTAATTGCAGGTCTTGATACCCATGTTGAATTTAATGGAAGTCTGAAGGCAAGTGATAATCTTCAAGTCCACAATCGAGTTGCTTATATGGCACAAAGTGATCTTCTTTTTCCTTGGCTAAGGGCAGATGAGAATATTAAAGTTGGTTCAAAGCTTCGCGGTGAAAAGATTGATAATGATGAGTTAGAAATAATTATTCAAAATGTTGGCCTTATTGATCACTGTAAGAAGTACCCTTCCGAATTATCTGGAGGGCAGAGGCAAAGGGTAGCACTTGCCAGAACTTTAATGGAAAATAAGCCAATTATTCTATTAGACGAACCATTTTCAGCGTTAGATGCAAAAACTAGACTAGAAATGCAGGATCTTGTTGCAGAGCATTTACAGGAAAAAACTATATTACTAGTAACACATGACCCAAATGAGGCAACTAGATTATGTAATAATATATATCTTCTCAATGATAGCGAAATATACTTAACAAAGAGTCTTCCTCCTCCATTCCCTAAAAATATTAATGACGAAGATGTATTTTTATTACAAACAAAACTATTAGAAGAGATTAGGGGTTCCTAATGAAGAGTTGGTATTATCCTATAGCTTCTATTATATCAATAATATTAATTTGGCAATTAGGGGTATGGATCAGTTCTGCGCCCTCTTATATATTGCCTGCACCCTTAGATGTTGTAGTATCTTTTATTGATAATTGGCAATTAATTCTAGAACATACAATAGTAACATTGACTGAGGTTTTACTTGGGTTATTTTTTGGTGTTTTACTTGGTTTTATTACAGCATTGTATCTCGAGTCTTCTAAAACAGCTGTACTTTTTTTGCGCCCAATATTGATTTTTAGTCAAGCAATTCCGGTTTTTGCTCTAGCACCACTTTTAACATTATGGTTAGGGTATGGAATCCTGTCAAAAGTAGTTATGGCTATATTAATAATATACTTTCCAGTGACATCCTCCTTTTATGATGGATTAACGAAAACCCCTTCATCATTCCTCGACCTCGCGAAAACAATGGGAAGTTCAAAAAGAAGAACCCTTTATGTTATTAAAATTCCAGCGGCCACACCAAACCTCTTCTCAGGTATCAGATTAGCTGCTGTGTATGCACCAATTGGTGCAACAATCGGTGAGTGGGTAGGGTCTTCTCAAGGACTTGGATACCTAATGCTTTTAGCTAATGGCAGAGTAAAAATAGATTTAATGTTTGCTGCCCTCTTAACTCTTGGTTTTATCTCAATTGGGCTTTATGGTTTCATATCATTTATTTTAAGAAAACTAACGTTAAGATCCTAAAAACTTATATTTTAACAAAAAAGAAAATATGTAAATATATATCTGTATTAGTTTATTTTTAAAATTTATAACACATTGATATAAATCATTTATTCCCACTCAATTGTCCCAGGCGGCTTTGACGTAATATCGTAAACCACTCTATTGATACCTTTTACAGAATTAATAATCCTGTTTGAAACTTGTGATAAAAATTCCATATCAAAGCGGTAAAAATCAGCTGTCATACCATCTACAGAGGTAACGGCTCGTAAAGCGCAAACAAATTCATATGTTCTTGAATCACCCATCACACCTACTGTCTGTACGGGAAGTAAAACCGCAAACGCTTGCCAAATTTCATCATAGAGCCCAGCTTTTTTAATTTCGTCGAGATAAATTTCATCTGCTTTTCTAAGTATTTCTAATTTTTCTGATGTAATATCTCCAGGACATCTGATAGCAAGACCTGGTCCTGGGAAAGGATGTCTTCCAATCAGTGATTTAGGGAGACCCAATTCTATACCAAGTGACCTAACTTCATCTTTAAATAATTGTCTTAGTGGCTCAATAAGCTTTAAATTCATTCTTTCAGGAAGGCCGCCAACATTATGGTGACTTTTTATTGTTACCGAAGGTCCTCCGATAAAACTAACACTTTCAATAACATCTGGGTATAAAGTTCCTTGTGCTAGAAATTTTGCACCGCCAATTTTTTTTGCCTCTTCTTCAAAGACATCTATAAATAACCCTCCAATAATTTTTCTTTTTTTCTCAGGATCTTTAACGTTTTTTAGCTTGTCTAAAAATAACTTTGAAGCATCAACATGAACAAGGGGTATCTTATAATGCTCACGGAATAAATCTACCACTTGTTCGGCCTCATTTTTTCTCATAAGACCATTGTCTACAAATATGCAGGTTAACTGCTTGCCTATTATTTTATGTAATAGAATTGCAACAACAGAAGAATCCACTCCACCAGATAATCCGCATATTACATTCTCAGATTGCACTTGATCTTGGATATCCTTTTTCTGACCTTCGAAAAAACTTGCCATTGTCCAGTCAAACTTACAGTCACAAATCCCTAAAAAATTTTTAATTAACTTACTACCGTCTGGCGTATGATAAACTTCAGGGTGAAACTGGACCCCATAAAATAATTTTTCTTCGTTTGCTATCACAGCAAAAGGAGCGTTTTGTGTGTAAGCAACAACACTAAATCCGTCAGGTAATTTCTCTACGCTATCCCCGTGACTCATCCAAACTTGTTGTTTACTTCCCTTGCTCCACACATCTTTAAACAACCTACAATCATTGGTAATATCAATTTCAGATCGTCCAAATTCTCTGTCTTCAGATGTAACAACAGTCCCTCCCAATTGGTGAACCATTGTTTGTTGTCCGTAACAAATTCCAAGTACAGGTATACCAAAATCAAATATCCATTCTGGTGCCCTTGATGTATTACCTGTATTAACGCTATCAGGTCCTCCAGATAAAATAATGCCCTTTAAGCTATTATTTTTAACAGATTCTGGAATTTTATTAAACGGGAAAACAACCGAATAAACGCCGGTCTCTCTAACTCTTCTAGCAATTAATTGAGTTACTTGACTGCCAAAATCGACAATTAATATTTTATCTTTAGAGTCTTCCATATAATATCTATTATATTCTGTTGAAATAAAATCAAATAGTTTTTTGCATTATTGCAATAAAAAAACCGTCAGTCTCATGATTTTTAGGTGTTAGCAATAAAGTTTTATCACTTTTATTTGCGGAAATAGGTAATTCACCACCTATATTTTTAGACCATATATCCTTCCAAGATAACAGATTAAAATTTTTGTTAACCGAAAGGAATTTTTCTATTTGCTTTGAATTCTCAGAATCTAACACTGAGCACGTGACGTAAATAAGGAGCCCATCCTTAGCAACATATTCAGAAGCTTCTTTTAGGATATTTTCTTGAGTTTCAATAATTCTATCAAGTGTGTTCTTATTGAACCTCCACTTCGTGTCAGGCTTTCTTCGCCATGTACCTGAACCAGAACAAGGTGAATCTATAAAAACAATATCGCAATGAGAGGTCAGGTCTTCCAAGCTATCTTTACCAATTCGTATCTGGCTATTTCTAATTCCTAATCTTTTAAGCCTCTCGTATATTGGTTTTACTCTAGCCTCGCTTATATCATGAGAATATACCTGCCCTTTATTTTCCATTAACGTAGAAAAAACTGCCGTCTTTCCACCTGCACCACAACAATAATCAAGAACTTGCATTCCTGGTTTAGCGCCTGATAATAAAGAAACAATCTGAGATCCTTCATTTTGAACTTCAAAATAACCTTTAATAAAAAATTTAGAATTTTCAACTTTTACCGACCTGTCTAATCCTTCTTTCTGTTTAATTCTAATTCCTTTTACAGAATATTTAGTGATTTCTGGATTAAATTTATTCAATTCTTTTAGAACTCTATCTCGTTTTGTTTTAAGTGTATTTACCCTTATATCTAAAGATGGCCTAGACGATAACGCAACCGCTTGCTCCAAGGTATCTTCACCAAAAGTTTTCTGAAACTCGCCATCAAGCCATTCTGGGTAATCGCCCCTTACCCAAGAAGGAGCATCTTCAAGGGCAACAACATCCTTGATAAGCAAAAGTTCATCTTCTGTTAAAATATCAGGGGAATGAATTTCTCCATTAAAAATATCACTTATTTCCCCAACGCTTTTCCCCCACAACAAACGAAACATACCTATACACAGTGATCTTGGGCTATCGTCTTTCATGAGCATGGCAGAAGAATTTTTCTTCCTCAAAGTAGCGTTCACAATATTATTTATTGCATTTCTATCACTAGACCCAGCGTATCTATTATTTCTAGCCCACTCTCTTATAGCGATTGGCACAGGTTGATACCTATCAATCACTTGGTATAGAATTTCTATTGAAGAACTTACTTGTGCGGATATTCTCAACGGACAGTTGGATAGTTAGGTGATTCGCGAGTGATAGTTACATCATGAGCATGGCTTTCTTGCAATCCTGCATTTGTAATTTTTTGAAAAATCGCTTTCTTTTGAAAATCTTTTAAGTCTTTAGCGCCAGTATAGCCCATAGAAGCTTTAAGTCCCCCTATTAATTGGTGGATAACAGCAGATACTGGGCCCTTATATGGAACCTGTCCTTCAATACCTTCTGGAACTAATTTATGAATATTTTTTACTTCTTCTTGAAAATATCTATCAGCGGACCCTCTTGCCATTGCACCTATAGACCCCATTCCACGATAATACTTATAACTCCTACCTTGAAATAAAAATATCTCACCAGGACTTTCATCTGTTCCAGCAAGCAATGAGCCTATCATTGCACAATTAGCACCGGCAGCTAAAGCTTTTGCTAAATCACCAGAGTATTGAATACCACCATCCGCAATCATAGGAATACCAGTTTTTTGTAAATATTCCGATACTTCCAATATTGCACTGAACTGAGGAACCCCAATTCCTGCAACAATTCTTGTTGTACATATAGAACCGGGTCCTATACCAACCTTTACACAATCTGCACCGGCATCAACGAGGGCTTTGGCACCTTCTTTGGTTGCGATATTTCCTGCTATTACTTGTAAGTTTGGGTATTTTTTCTTAATATTCTCAACAGCCTTTAGAACTTTTAAAGAGTGCCCATGAGCAGTATCAACAACAATCACATCAACTTCGGCTTCAATCAATTTTTCTGTTCTTTCTTCTCCCTCGCTTCCTACAGTTGTTGCAGCTGCAACTCTTAACCTTCCCTTTTCGTCTTTTGTAGCGTTGGGATGAAGTTTAGCTTTTTCAATATCCTTTACTGTAATTAAACCAACACATCGATACTCACCATCCACAACAATTAACTTCTCAATTCTATTTTTATGAAGAAGAGCTTTAGCTTCCTCCATATTAACGCCTTCGGTAACTGTAATTATATTTTCTTTTGTCATGAGAGAGTCGATTGATTGAGTATCATCAGTCGCAAATCTAACATCACGGTTAGTCAGGATACCAACTAATTTATCTGACTTTCCAATAACAGGAATCCCTGATATTGAGTGCTCTTTCATCAATGAAATTGCTTCTTTTAAATTCTTACCCGAATCTATAGTAACGGGATTAACCACCATACCAGATTCAAACTTTTTTACTTGCCTTACATGAGAAGCCTGACTATCAGGATCTAAATTTCTATGGATTACACCCAATCCACCCGCCTGTGCCATTGCAATAGCTAGATTTGCTTCTGTTACAGTATCCATTGCACTTGATATTATTGGAATATTTAAAGATATTTTTTTTGTGATATTAACGGACGTATTAGTTTCGTTAGGCATAACACTCGATGCATTAGGTCTAATTAAAACATCATCAAAAGTAAGAGCTTCCGTAATCATATATTCTTATCTAATTATTATAAGTAATTTATATTACCTATTATTCATAGCACTGTAATGCCATGAATAAAAGCTTATATTTTATTTTTTATAAAATAACAACTCTATCCTTTAAAACCGTTACCCAATACATATAACTCCGTTGAATCGGAACGGCTAGATTTAGGTTTTATATGCTTGACACTTTTGAATTCTTTTTTCATTCTGGTTAAAATTGTATTTTCTGTTCCACCTCTAAACACTTTTCCTAAGAAAGCTCCATCTGGTTTTAAAACTTTTTCTGTAAAATCAAGCGCTGCCTCCAAAAGTCCAATTATTTTTAAATGGTCTGTATATTTATGACCTGTTGCAGAGGCTGCCATATCACATAAAACTAAATCTATTAAAGAATCACCCAAATAAGATTTAATTATAGATTCAGCATCATCATCATAAAAATCTAACATTAATGTTTCAACGCCTGGCAATGGATCTATCTCCAGCAAGTCAACAGCAATAACCTTACCTTTTCCTTCTATTGCTTTTGTTCTTTCGGCGGCAATCTGACTCCATCCACCCGGAGCCGCACCTAAATCCAGTACTTTCTGCCCAATTTTAAAAAGTTTATGCTTATCGTCTATTTCTACTATCTTAAAAGCAGCCCTAGATCTATAACCTTTTTTCTTAGCTTCGTGAACAAAAGGATCATTTAAATGCCTCTGAAGCCAGCGAGTAGAGGATAAAGTCCTACCTCTGGCCGTCTTAACTCTAACCTTTAGATTAGGTGTATTTGTCATTATTTTATACCTAAATTAAAAAAATTACGAATATTATTCCAAGGGATTTCTAGAAGTAATTTGTATTCCAAAGCCTGATAATCCAACAAAATGACTTTGTGTTGCAGAGATTAGGCAAATAGAGTTTATACCCAAATCACGTAATATCTGTGCACCGAGTCCTATATCTCTCCATTCTTCTACACGTTGATTTTCACTTTCTGTTATTTCGTCAACTCCTCTTACATTCTTCGCTGATCTGGATTGTACTCCTATAGCACCTTCTCTTAGGTATATAACGACCCCTCTTCCATCGGCACTAATCTTTTCCATTGCGTTTCCTAGAACTGAGTGATCTCCAAATACATCTGAGATTATATTTTCACGATGGATTCGTGTATTGACATTTAAGCCGTCCCCTATATCGCCATATACTATTGCAATATGATGCAGGTCATCAAAAGGCGTGGTATAAGTGTATGCTTCTGCTGGTCCAAAATTAGTTTTTATGCTAATTTTTTGAATTCTTTTTATTAATTGTTCTCTCTGCTCTCTGTACGTTATTATATCCGCAACTGATATTATTTTAAGATTATGCTCTAAAGCAAAATCTGACACTTGATCACCTCTCTTTACCGTACCATCATCATTCATTAATTCAGCTAAAAGCCCAACAGGGGGCTCGCCTGCTAATCTTGCAAGATCAACAGATGCTTCTGTGTGGCCAGAACGCATTAACACACCACCTTCGCGTGCTATCAGCGGGAATACATGACCAGGTCTAACAAAATCTCGTGACCCAATATTATTATTAGCAAGCGCTCTTATGGTATTACAGCGCTCTGCTGCAGAAATACCTGTAGTTAACCCATCTTTGCAATCAACAGATATTGTAAACGCTGTACCTAAAGGGGCATCGTTTGATGATACCATAGGTTCAAGATGTAATTTTTCAGCAATTTCCTGTGTAACGGGAGCACAAACAATACCGCTGGTATGCCTAATTATGAAACCTGTTTTTTCAGGCGTAGCCTTAGAGGCAGCCATTATTAGATCGCCTTCATTTTCACGATCATCATCGTCAACAACAACAATCATCTCTCCATTTGCAATCGCCTTAATTGCTTCTTCTACAGTATTAAATTTCATAAAAACTCCTAATTATACAGATTATTAAACAGCCGTCTCAATTGCAAAATTGATATAAAGCTCACGTAACTTTAAACTAATGGGACCAGGTTTACCACCCGATATTATTTTACCATCAATACTAACAACAGGCATGATAAATGCAGAAGCGCTCGTAAAAAAGGCTTCTGTCGCATTATAGGCCTCATCTATAGTAAATGATCTTTCTTCTATCAACATACCAGTATCGTCCGCCAAAGTCATAATAGCCTTACGTGTAATACCAGACAGAATCATATTGTCACTATTTCTTGTAATTAATTTATCGTCTTTAATAATAAAGGCATTGCTTGACCCTCCTTCTGTGATGCATCCGTCTTCTACCATCCAAACTTCGTCAGCACCCTCTTCTTTTGCTACTTGTTTAGCCATCACTTGAGCAATAAGAGCTATTGATTTGATATCTCTTCTTTTCCATCTAACGTCAGGAACCGTAATAACTATTGCGCCTAAATCATCAGGTTCTAAATGTATTAAATTTTTACTTTGCACAAACATTACTAAGCTGGGTTTAACAATATCAGGAAAAGAAAATTCCCTATCACTTTCTCCTCTTGTTATGTGTAAATACAGAGTACCTTCATTGATTTTATTTTTAGCTAATAATTCTTTTTCTATAATCGGTATTTCAGAAATAGGAACAGGGGAAGATAATTTAATTTCATTTAAAGATCTTTGCAATCTCTTTAAGTGTTCGAAATTATCTATAAGTTTACCATTGATTATAGCAGCAACTTCATAAACTCCATCAGCAAACATCAAACCCCTATCCCTTATAGATACCTTCGCATCTTCTATTGGAAAATATTTACCGTTTACATATGCTATATTCATAACAAAACCCCTTAAATAGATTTATGTAGAAATAATTATATTTATACATTATTTTTAAAATAAAAACTTTATTATGTGTATTGTTAACTTTAAATTCAAATGTATAATTAGAAATTAACTTGCACATTAATAATACACTAGTTTAAATTATTAATTAATGAGGGGCAAAGAATTTGACAGAGATATTTAATTTAAACATAAATGGTAATGATCATGCAATTGAATGCGATTCTGATACACCACTTGTATATGTTTTAAGAAATGACTTAAATCTTAAAGGCACAAAGTTTGGGTGTGGCGATGGTTTATGTGGATCATGCACAGTAATATCGGATGGCAATGCAATTTTTTCATGCGATACGCCTGTATGGTCAATAAAAGACAAAAAAATACAAACTATTGAAGGAATATCAACCGAATCTAAATTACACCCCATACAAGAATCCTTACTAGACGAACAAGGTGGTCAATGTGGTTATTGTTTAAGCGGTATTATAATGAGAGCTAAAGCTTTTATTGACAATAACCCCAACTCTAATATTTCAGACATTGCAAATGATTTAGATCGGAATTTATGTCGCTGCGGTTCTCAATCAAGAATATTAAGAGCTTTAGAAAAAGTGCGAATTATAGAGGCTGGCAAATGAACATGTTTCCAAACTCATTTATCTCAGCGCCCAACATAGCGGATTGGTTTAAATTTACAGCTAACGGAAAAGTTGAAATGATTTCTGGAAAAGTTGAGATCGGACAAGGTATTAACACTGCATTCGTACAAATAGCAGCTGAAGAATTAGATATAGATCCCTCGAGAATAGATTTAATAGCAGGAGATACTCGTGCGAAACTTGATGGTGGCTGTACATCAGGATCGTTGTCAATGCAAACCGAAGGAGTATCTTTAAGAAAAGCTGCATCAGCTGCAAGAGTAGTAATGTTAGACAAGGCTTCTGAATTACTTCAATCGAAAACTGGAGAATTAAGCGTAAAAGATGGTGAAGTTTATCTAAACGGAAATACAACAAATATTAGTTATTGGTCTTTAAAGGATACCTTGGATCTCAACAAAAAAGTTGAGAGTTACATGAATCCAAAAAAACCCAGCGAAAGAGGGTTAGTAGGCAGAAAATTAAACAGAATTGATTTGCCTTTTAAAATTACAGGAAAACCAATATTTATTCACGATCTAGAATTAGATAACATGCTTCATGCAAGAATAATAAGACCGCCATCACAATCATGTAGGCTTATTGATATTGATATTGATTCAATTTTAAAAATAAAAGAATTGACTAAAATTGTTCAAAACGGATCCTTTATTGCAGTCATTTGCGAACGAGAAGAGGTAGCTGTTAAAGTTGCTGAGAAAGTAAAAAAATTATGCAAATGGTCTAAAGCTCCAATTGCTACTAAAGATCCAATTTTGTATATGAAAGAATTTAATGGAGAAATTCAAACAGGACTTTTAAAAGGGGAAACCATAAAGGAGAATGAAATTAATTTCTCAACAGAAGTATCTAGACAATACTTATGCCATGCATCAATAGGACCCTGTTGCGCAATAGCCTGCTGGAATGAGAATAATTTAATAGTTCACACGCATAGCCAAAGTGTGTTCCCTCTCCAACGATCTTTAGCTACTGTTTTTAAAATCGACGAAGACGATATAGACGTTATACATCACCAAGGGTCGGGTTGTTATGGGCACAATGGTGCGGATGACGTTGCTCTAGATGCAGCTTTAGTAGCAAAAGCTATTCCAAAAATTCCAGTAAGAGTTCAATGGTCAAGGGAGGAAGAATTATGTTGGTCTCCGCTAGCTCCAGCAATGGTTACTCGTGCTAATGCTTATGTGAACAAAGATGGCAAGATCGAAAAAATGAGCCTTATGATAAAAAGTCCACCACATGTAAAAAGACCTGTTGGCCCAACTGCCGTTAATTTATTATCAGCAGACTATTTATCCGAACCAGTGCTCTCTCCCGATCCGATTGACACACCTCTAGACAAAGGTGGGGCTGCAGATAGAAATTCAGTACCCTTATATGACATTCCTAATCTTAGTTCAGAAAAACAAATTATTTATAACCTTCCTTGGAGAACATCTGCTATGCGTGGGTTAGGAGCTTTTGTTAATGTGTATGCCATAGAAACGTTAATGGATGATATAGCATCTGAATTAAATATTGACCCTATAAAATTTAGACTGAACCATGCATCGGATACAAGAATTCAAGGTGTTATAGAAGATGTAGAAAAACTATCTAATTGGCATAAAAAAGATGATGGGGATACATTTAAAGGCATTGCCTTCTCTCGGTACAAAAACTCAGGGGCATACTGTGCGGTTGTAGTTGAAATTAAAGTTGACGAAGACATAGAGTTAGTAAATGTATGGGCAAGCGTTGATGCCGGGGAATGCATAAACCCTGATGGCATTATTAATCAAATAGAGGGCGGTATAATTCAATCTGCTAGCTGCACATTAATAGAAAAGGCAACTTTTGAAAATGAGGAGATTCTATCAAAAGATTGGGAGACTTATCCTATTATTAAATTTAATCAAGTCCCAAGAACTTTTGTAAGTATAGTAAGTCATCCTGATTTACCTTTCCTTGGTGTAGGCGAAGCTGCACATGGACCAACGGCTGCGGCAATAAGCAATGCTCTAAGAACAGCACTTGGCGTTAGAATTAAAAATCTACCAATTACACGTGATGATATAATTTCGGCGTTAAATAAATAAATTATCCTGCTGCAACTAGGCCACCGTCAACATAAAGAGTGTGACCTGTAACGAAATCAGAAGCCGTTGAAGCTAAAAAAATAGCAGCTCCAATATGATCACTGGGCACAGCAAATCTTCCAAGTTTTATCCTAGAAACTATACCCTTGGCCCTATCGGGATTATTTTTCATTGTCTGTGATGTAAATTCAGTTAGAGTTGCTGTAGGTGCTAAAGTATTGACTCTTATGCCGTGAGGAGCCCATTCAGTAGAAAGTGCTCGGGTTAGATGGGCAATACCAGCTTTTGCCATACAGTAAGGAGCTTTTTTAGCATCAGTCGCCTCGCCCCACGTTGAACCCATATTAATTATTTTTCCGTAACCGCGTTCTAACATAATTTCTGCAATTTTTTGACAACAGAAAAACGTCCCTTTCAAGTGGGTGGAAGTAATTTTATCAAAATCATCTTCAGTCACTTCAACTGCAGGTTTAGTAAAACCAAAACCAGCATTATTAACAAGTATAATGTCAGAGTCTTTTTCAGTACTAACTTTTCTTGTAAGGCTAGCAAGTTTTTCTATCTGATCTATCTTTGTGATATCTGTTACTAAGTAATCAGCATAACCACCTGATTTTAATATACTTTCTTTTACTTCTATTAAATTATTTTCATTGCGGGCTGCTAGTATAACATGAGCCCCGGCACTAGCATAAGATTCAGCTATCGCTCTACCAATACCAGTTCCGGATCCTGTTACAATCGCAACTTTACCGTCAAGATCAAATGAAACTGAAGATAATTTACTTTCTGTCATGTTATCTAGTTCTTCCAGTTGTAGGGTCATACGGATGAAGATCCAGCACAAGCCTTTCATCAAATGGATAAGTGGTATAAATATCAACGCCATCTGCTGTAACGATATGATCATTCTCTAATCTAAAACCACCAACACCAACAACACCAGCATAAGGCTCAAGATTAAAAACCATACCTTCTTTTAGAACAACAGGTTGGTCTTTAGAGGCCGGTGAGAAGTAAGGAGCTTCCCAAGGATTTACACCAGCTCCATGCCCAAGGCTATCAAGAACATAAGGATCTGCCTGTGCAAAAACATCAGCATTTGTTGCCCCAGGTTTAACAGCTGCTCCAGCATTAAACAATGCATCGTAACAATGTTGATGAACTCTTTTCATCTCTTCTGTCGGTTTAACATTCCCACAAATCCATGTTCTTGTTAAATCTCCATAGTAACCATTAAAACAAGCACCTATATCAATAATCACAGGGTCTCCATTACGTATAATCCTATCCGATGTAAATCTTCTATATGGAGCGGTATAAGGTCCTGATGCAACAATATTTGAACATTGAGTCCATTCTGAACCCATTGCAGTCATCGTTTCCCATGCTACAGCCAGAACTTCGCATTCCTTAACCCCAGGTTTTAGAAAATCTAATGCATTGTCAAGAGCTGCCTCTGTCATAGCATTTGCAATTTTCAAACAATGTATCTCATCTTGCGTTTTAATTTCTTTAGCTCTCATTAAAACACTCTGGTAACCATCTACAAATTCTGATTTTGGGAATGTTTCTTTAATGGCAGTCTCCATATTTATATCCCAAATATCAATACCGATTGTTTTACCTTTTAAAGACCCTATAAAACCTTCAACTTGGTCGGCCCAACGCTTCATACCAACTTTTTCTCTAAAATTTGCCCTTGGCTGTATCTGTTGTGGTTCAAGCCATGGCATTCTTAATTTACAATGCTCATAATCCATGGTCCACAATATTGGTTGATGTCCTCTAGCCAAAACTACCACTGCATTACCCATAATAAAAGCGGGTCCTAAGTGATGTCTGTATCCCATCAGATACCTTGCATCCTCAGTCCTAAAAACGAATAAAACATCACAATTTGAATTATCTAACGCTTCTTTTGCTCTATCAAGACGTTCTCTTAACATTCTTTGAGGATCAAAACGAGCCTCCCAATCAACCGGTAACATTCCAATATCTGACATATAAGCCTCCCTATTACGATATTTTTTTGAAATTAGTATTATCTAAATAGTTTTTACAATACAATAAATATATAAACTACATCATATTGTAAATATGTAATATATTTAATTATAATAAAATTATTTAATATCGACAATTTGTCATATAAGCTATTAAAACTTTACAGATTTTATAAATAACGGAGGCATTATGGATAACGGAATATGGGCAACATGGTATAATTTAGATGATGATAATAAAAACGATCACATAGAATGGTTGCATAAAAGCTATTTACCGAAAATTAGAAGTCATGACGGTATAGCTTGGGTAGCTCACTATAGAGTTGACGAAGAGGATTACAAAGAAAGAAGAGACACCCTTCCCCATACAACAGAAGCAATTCCTCAAGGCACACAATTTATTTGCTTAGTAGCGGCCGCTTCACCTCACATCTTCTATAAACCAAATTCTCCTTTATTTAAAGAGAACCAATCCAATGAAACGATATCTCATTTTAAAGAAAGAAAAGAATCTAGAACGGCTATATTGATTGAAGAAGCAAGAGTAAATGGCCCTAACTTTGATAAAGTTTCACCAGGCGGCGTTCCCGCTGAAGCAATACAAATGGGTAGCTATAATATGACAAGCGTTGAAAATGAGATTGAAATTGGCAAATGGTACGCGCAAGTTCGTTTTCCTTTTGTTGCAGGCGTTAATGGAGCGATTAGAGCACGAAAAATGCTTTCAACTGTAGGTTGGGCAAAGCATTCTGTTTTATACGAATTTACTTCTCATGAAGATAGAAGAAAGGATATCGTAAAACCTTTTGATCCTTTCAGTAAAAAAACTGTTGATGAGACAGTTCATGCGCCAGGATCTCCCAGTATTGGCTACAGAATATGGCCTCCTGTTGAATAGAATATTTTATAATTTAATTAAAAAAAAATAGGGGATTTAAAAATGATATATAATGTTAGAACATATAATTGTATTCCAAGAATGCTAAATAAATACGTTGACATATTTGAAAAATACGCAATGCCAGTAAACAATAAATATGGGTTTAAATTAATAGGGTATTTCGTTAGCGATATCGGACCTCAGAATCAAATTGTTCATATATGGGAGTATGAAGATCTAAATGAATTCAACGAAATGAGAAAAAAAAGAGCAGCTGATCCTGGTTGGTCAGATTTTCGTG
The DNA here is from genome assembly GCA_018651345.1 of Rhodobiaceae bacterium. Taxonomy (GTDB): domain Bacteria; phylum Pseudomonadota; class Alphaproteobacteria; order Rhizobiales; family TMED25; genus CAJIYR01. Next base: position 4,987 of record JABIEF010000004.1, on the reverse strand, counting down.
AAAAGACTTCAGGAATGATTGCTAGCCAAGAAGATAAAATTATGAATGGTTCTAATTTTTCTCCACTTAAGTAATAAAATGATTACAAATAAGATCAATAATTGGGTTGACCATTTTTCAGATAATTTTCAATGGTCAAACGCAATGCTTGTTTGCAAGGGCATGGTCCCATTTGGTTGTGTTTCTATGAATGATTTAACAAGGATTTCTGATAAATTACTTCAATCAGAGATTACAAAAGAAAATTGGAAAGATATCTGGTGTAATGAAGCTAATTTAAATTTTGAAAAAGCTAAATTAGCAGAAGAAGAAAATAAAACTCAAACCTCTGGACTGTATTACCTTAGGGCAGGAAACTATTTCTACACAGGGGAAAGGTTTATCCCCCCGGGAGAAGAAAAATTAAAATTAGGTAAAAAAGCTTTTAATTGTTTCCACATCGGCCTCAAAAAAAAATACCCTGCAATAGAATTTATCGAACTCCCCTATGAAAATAGTTCATTACCAGGGCTATTCTATCCTGCAAAAAACAGTTCGAAGCCAGCACCTACAGTTATCATCTTTAATGGGATGGATAATTGTAAAGAAATGAGCATTCTCTTTGCTGGGATAGAATTATCAAATAGAGGATATAACGTGTTAGCTATTGACGGACCTGGTCAAGGGGAGTCCTTAAGATTAAGAGGAATCAATGCTCGACATGATTATGAAGCTGTAGGTACTCTAGCTTACGATTGGGCAAAGGATAGAAGTGACGTTAATGAAAGAAAAGTTGCTATTATCGGTTATAGCTTTGGAGGTTATTATGCATCAAGGATTGCAGCATTTGAAAAAAGATTTGCAGCCGGGATTGCGCTTACAGCTGGTCATTGGAATTTACATAAGTTTCAAAGAGAAATGCTTGCTAAAGCTATCAAGGATGGGAAGTCTATAGCTCAGTCAAACTTTCAGTTTCAGTGGGTCGTTGGATCAAAAACAAGTGAAGATGCTCTGGAGAAATCAAAAAAATTTAGCATAGAAAACATTGCAGATAAAATAGAGATTCCCTTTCTTATAACCCATGGTGAAAATGATAAAATAATTCCAGTTATCAATGCAAAAAAACTTTACGATGCCATACCTCAATCAACAGTAAAAAAACTTAAAATATTTACTGCTATGGATGGTGCATGTGAACATGCTCATGTTGATGACAGGCAAGTTGGTATAAATTATGCCGCAGATTGGTTAACGTCAATTTTTAGTTCAATAGACTAGATATGAATATATATGCCCCTTACTGCGCAGCACCGATTGCCAATACAAAAATACCAAAATCAAAAATACCAAATAATTCATGTGATACTCATATTCATGTATTTGGACCAGAAAAACATTATCCCTATCAGGCAGAAAGATCTTATACGCCAAGAGATTGCGGTCCTAAGAAAATTTTTGAACTTCACGATAAACTTAAAGTAGAAAGAGCAGTGATAGTCCAAGCGAGCGTCCACGGAACTGACAATAGAGCAATACTAGATATGGTTAAGTTATCTCCAAAAAAATTAAGAGCAGTCGCCTCTGTTAACCAAGATATTACAGACAAAGAGATTGAAGATCTTCACTTACAGGGTGTTAGAGGTATCAGGGTTAATTTAGTTGATAAAGGTGGCATGCCGTTCGATTCATTAAATGAAATAATAAAAATATCACAAAGAATTTCAGACCTTAGTTGGCATATTGAGTTTCTTGTTCATGTTGAAGACAAAAGTATTGACCTAATTAATCTAATGGACAGTCTTCTTGTCCCGTCTGTTGTTGGTCACTTTGGTTATACAAAAACACTAAAAGGTATAGAGGACGATGGTTATAAGGATTTCTTATCCTTTATAAAAGATGGAAAATGCTGGATAAAATTAACAGGTCCTTATCGTATTTCTCAGGAAAAAAACTTACCTTATTCTGATGTCTTTCCTTTTGCATCAAAATTAGTTGAAAATGCTCCAGATAGGTTGTTATGGGGATCTGATTGGCCTCATGTAATGCAAAAAAATAAAATGCCTAACGATGCCGATCTTCTCGATCTGCTTGATCAATGGGTTCCCGATAAATTGATCCAAAAAAAAATATTAGTAGATAATCCTGAATATTTATATGACTTCTAGAAGTTTAAATATCCTTTAATATGATATCAGCTGCCTTTTCTCCAATCATAATTACAGGAGCGTTTGTATTTCCAGACACAATGTTAGGCATTATAGACGCATCTGCAATACGAAGACCATTAATACCATGAACTTTCAAAGAATAGTCAACTACCGCTAGTTTATCATCCCCCATTTTGCATGTGCCAACAGGGTGATAGCTAATGCCACCTTTTTTTGCTAAAAAATCTTCAATTTGATTATTGGATTGACAATCATTACCAGGTGAGTGTTCGGATATAATATATTTCTTTATAGGATTGGAATTCATAATTTTACGAGTAATTTGAAACCCATTCACGAGATCTTTTCTATCATCTTTATCCATAAAATAATTAGGTTGAATCATTGGATCATCCTTAGGGTTATTGCTTTTAATTCTAACATACCCCCTGCTCTTTGGCCTTAATAATCTTACAATAATTGAAAAACCTGACCATTTGTGCAAAGCATCGCCAGCTTTATCAGTGCTAAATAAAATTAAACTAATATGAAGATCTGGTCTTGTAATTTTATTACTAGTTTTAATAAATCCAGCAACAACAGACGAACCCATGTTAAGAAATCCTTTTCTAAGAAAGACGTATCTGATAATTTCTCTTAAACCTTTTAATGGGTTCCTCAAAGAGTCATTTAATGTATTTTTTGCATTTGTTTTATATATTATTCTACCATTATAATGGTCTTGCAAATTTTCTCCAACACCTGGTAATTCATGAATAACATCAATATTATGACTTTCTAGGAGTTGAGATTCTCCTATACCTGATAATTGTAATAATTGGGGAGTATTAATTGCACCACATGTCAAAATTACTTCTTTATTTGAATAGAAGTCTTTTTTTATATTGTTTTCTAGGCAACTAATACCAATTGCTTTTCGTCCATCAAATATAATTTTTGAAGCAAGTATATTAGTTATGATAGTTAAATTCTTGCGTTTTTTTATAGGTTTTATAAAGCTTGTTGCAGCGCTAGATCTAAGTCCATTTTTAACAGTCATTTGAAGGTACCCAAACCCTTCTTGTTTTTTACCATTAAAATCATCGTTCAATGGATATCCGCTATCTAGTCCAGCATTTATAAAAGCGTCGGCTAAAACATGTTTCTCTGGCGGATTAGAAACGCATAGTTCTCCTAACTTGCCATGGTAAATTGAATCTTTGTTTTGATTTGATTCGCTTTTGCAAAAAAATGGGAGGACATCTTCATACGACCACCCTTTATTTTTTTTAACATCCCATTCATCGTAATCTTCTTTTTGACCTCTGATATAAACGAGTCCATTAATAGATGAAGATCCGCCCATAACCTTACCTCTTGGCTGAGATATTCTTCTATTTCCAGTGCTATCACTGGGTTCGGATGTATAAAGCCAGTTTACTTTTGGATTACTAAAATGTTTTCCATAACCAAGCGGAATATGAATCCATGGATTTGTATCTTTTCTTCCTGCCTCTAATAATAAAATATTAAATTTTCCAGATTCAGACAGTCTGTTTGCCAAAACACATCCAGCACTCCCTGCTCCAACTATAATAAAATCATATTTATATTTATCTGACATATGTGTATATTATATTTTTTATTAACCATAACAATATATAATTATAAAAAATTACAATAATAGGAAGGCATTAATAATGATCGGAGAAGTAGATATGTATCTTTGGGTATTGATTGGAGTTTTAGTTGGCGTTTTGATTACGCGGTATATTAAAAAAAAATAAACTACCGATTATGTGTAAAGTTACCATCAACTACTTTTGCTAAAATATTATCATTTTCATAGTTGTATATATAAACTTCCCCAACACCATCTTTTGTTGCAGATCTGCAATAACCAATAATTCCTAAAACCTCTTGTGAGGCTAGCATTTCGTTGTCCCATTTATTAACATCTACATAGAAATTATAAGTATTTTTATCTGAAGATGGGTTATGAGATTTTAATATTCCTTTTTCAAGATATTTAATTAGAAAGTTATCGTGAAAAAATGTAGCGGTATCACATAGCCTTATTTTTGCAACAGCCGGATTTTCTTTTTGACCAGCTACTTTTTCACCAAAAAGACTGCTTAAAAAAGATAGGATTAAAAAAATTGATAAAATTAAAAACATAGGGCGCATGAAGGTAAGAGCTTTCTTTAAATTAATTGAAGAAGATATAAATCACTATTAAGAACCAATAACCTCGTTAACTAATGGCATAACTTTTGTAGCCATAAGTTCCATAGATTTTTCTGCTAAACTTCTATCAGTCCAATCAACGCCACCATATACTATCTCACCAAAATCACCAACCTCTTCTCTAAATGCTAGTATCTGGTCAACAACATTATTAACAGAACCATGAATAACTAATTTATCCATAATGTTCTCGACATTAATTTCACTATCAGGTTGATCAAAAGATTCTTTAAAAACACCAAGTCTTCCACTTTTTTCTAACTTCTTAAACAGATGGTGGTAAAAGAAAGCATAAGGACTTTTTGCACTATCTCTAGCGTATTCTCTTGCAACTTTGTCATCGTCAGACACAAAGATCGTTCTTGCAATCCTCCAATCTTTCTTATCAGCGACCTTTCCCACATTTTTCTTACCTTCTGTATAGTTTGGCCAATGAGTTTTTACCCACTTAGGGAGTAGGAAATGAGCTGAAATTGGATGAAAATCTTTTTCACCCATTGCTATTACACCCTTAGAATAAGGAGCTACAACTGTTCCAATAATCTCTGGTCTTGGCTTCTGCAATGGTTTTTGCAAATAACCAACTCCAACTTCTAGATAACTTGTTTCTAGAG
>JABIEF010000041.1 GCA_018651345.1 Rhodobiaceae bacterium | reverse complement strand
TATACATCGTTTGCGTTAATTGTTGGAAAAGAAGTTCAGGCTATAAATCTTGATAAAGCTTTAGAGAATGATAGCATTACCTTACCTGTTGGTTCTGATTTACGATTATTTACAAAAGAAGAATATTTAGGATTGCTTGCTTTAAACCCTAATAAATCACTTGATCCAATAATTTCCAAGTTTTTTGATTCAAATCCAACAGAAATTTATCTTGGTGGAGAAAGAATTGCATACGTTCCAATGAGCCAAAAGCAAAAGCTTTATAATATTAAAGAAATTCTTAGAGGTGGATCAATACTAAACAAAGACGGTTATTTTATAAATAATAACATCTATACATCGTTTGCGTTAATTGTTGGAAAAGAAGTTCAGGCTATAAATCTTGATAAAGCTTTAGAGAATGATAGCATTATCTTACCTGTTGGTTCTGATTTGCGATTATTTACAAAAGAAGAATATCTAGGATTGGTCGCTTTAGATCCTAATAAATCACTTGATCCAATAGTTTCTAAGTTTAATGACTTAAATGTTGCAGAATTGTATCTCGATGGTGTGAGAATTGCTTATATTCCAATAGATCAAGATAAGGAACTCTATGAACATGTAAAGAATTTTTACACTCCAAGTGCAAAAACTATGTATGATTTAGCTCTGTTAGATAAAAAAAGTGGGGTTGAGGCGTTTGATTTTAAACTGGCAATGCAAAAACACAATAATCCAAATCATTATTATCAAAAGTTAGCCAAAGGTGATAGATTATTTATTTTTGAGGATAAGTTTTTCAGCCAACTAATTCGTGAGCAAGTAGATGGTGTATTTTATGATATTATTGATACAGAACAGTCAGATGAAAATGTAAATTTAGAAGTGGTAAAATTACGTCAAGAATTAGATAATAATAAATTAAATTACATGCAGAATATAGAATATTCTAAAAAATTACTTCGAAAATCTAATATAATAAAAATTAGTTTAGATGGAGAATTATTTACAATTTTGCCGTTCTCAAAAGGTATGACTTCTTCTGATATATTAGATAAATTAAAGGGAAGATTGCCTACGATACAAAACGAATTGGCAATTGTTCAAAATACGGATGAAAATTCAACAGTAAAAACAAAAAATATAAACTATGAATTTAAAATTAAACAAAACGATGCCATTAATTTGATCAGCCAGGATATTTATCGCAAAATATTAAATTCTTATGACTCTACAGGTTCTTCAGCTTTACTGAACGATGTAAGGGAAAGTGACGCAGTAAAAGTTTATTATGATGGAAAGTTAACTTTACTTTTATCTCCAAACATTGCTTTTTCAAAAGAAAAATCATTTGATAGAATTATTAATTCAGATGATTTTTATAAATTATATATTGGATTGAGCACTAATCAAATAAACAATAATACCTGGACTTTACGTTCTTACGATGCTGCTACGTTTTTTTCTGATTCACAAAATATAATCCCAAATGAATCAAACATAGTTTATATGTTTTCTGAACAATATATTAGAGATAATTTTTTGGATAGTCTTAGTGAAAGAGATCTCCTAACAGATACTTCTACAAAAACTACTGATGAAAATAGACTCTCTGAGATCGAAGAAGACACGATTGAATTCGATGGCCTAGATAAAATAGAGATTCTAGGAAATGAAAATATAGATACTGAATTAAGACAATCAAATAATAATATTTCAGATTATGTCTTAAAATCTATGATTTCAAAACTTCGATATGTTTCTGGCTCAGTTATCTTCCCAGGAACATATCCTCTAGCGGATAGGGTTAGATTAAGAGATTTAGTGGATGTGGTAGGATTGGTGAATTCAAAGGCTGGCTCAAATGTTATTGTCACACGATCTTCAAAAGAAAACGATATTCTATCTAAATCAGCTCCTGAAATCATCAAACTAAATAGTTTGATAACGAATGAAACTATTCTTGCAGGTGAGTATTATGTTAATATACCATCAGCGATAAATGAAGCTATCAATGGGTTTGTTAAATTATCAGGTGAATTTAAAGTACCTGGTGATTATT
>JABIEF010000040.1 GCA_018651345.1 Rhodobiaceae bacterium | reverse complement strand
GCAGTGCTCTGTTTTTTTTTGCCTAAAATAAGGTTACTTACCTGAGGGTATATCATTATATGGAACTCCCTTATCAACTCTTTGATCCTCTGGGAGTCCTAAAACTCTTTCAGCAATAATATTTCTTAGAATTTCATCAGTACCACCAGCAATTCTGAGACCTGGAGCACCTAACCATGCTGACTGAAAGTCATGAATGTTACTATCTTCAGTTTGTAACATGCCAGCCATATCCATTGAATCCATTCCAAAATTACCTATTGCTTGTAATTTATTCGCACTTACAATTTTAGTAATTGATGCTTCAGGCCCAGGAGTATCTCCTTTTGAGAGAGCAGACATAGTTCTTAATTTAGTGTTTTTTAGCCCATTTGCCTCACAATACCAATCAGCAATAGACTCCCTTACTGCCATATTCTCAATTAGCTTGTCACCCATATCATCTTGTCCTTTTGCCCACTTAAACGCTTCATTAACATCTGCGCCATTTGCATCACCTACAGCAAGCCTTTCATTCATAAGAGTGGTAATTGCAACTTTCCAGCCATCACCTATTGCACCTAGTCTTTGGCTATCTGGTATTTCAACATCATTAAAATAAACTTCATTAAAACTTGATCCTCCAGTAATTTGCTTAATAGGCTTGATATCAATACCGGGTGACTTCATATCAACAAAGAAGAATGTCATACCTTTATGTTTTGGTAAGTTTGGATCATGTCTTACTACAAGAATTCCATAATCACTATAGTGTGCTCCAGATGTCCAGACTTTTTGACCGTTTATAATCCATTTATCACCTTGCTGCTCTGCCTTAGTTCTTAATCCTGCAACATCAGAACCAGCTGATGGTTCTGAAAATAATTGACACCATATTTCCTTTCCTTCTGCCATAACAGGAAGGTATCTTTCTTTCTGCGCTTCGGTTGCGTATTGCATCATTACTGGTCCACACATTCCCAAACCAATATCATAAATACCTCGAGGAACATCAAATTTTGCTTCCTCTGAATTCCAAATAATCCTCTCAATAGGCGAAGCAGCTATTCCACCATATTCTTTCGGCCAATGCAGCATAGCCCAACCAGCATCAAATTTTTTCTTTTGCCAATCTTTTGCTGTTTGAAGATAGTCGTTATTATTGAAATCAGATTTACTTGATTTTTCTGATTTTAAAGAAGCATTAGCTTCAAGCCAATCCCTACATTTTTTTCTAAATTGCGCTTGTTCTTTTGTATCATTGAAATCCATATTTTTACCTCTAGCTTACGTTTGATTTTTCTAGACCAGTTACAAGTCTATTTTTCCAATTAGATAACGATCCTAAATTGACAGAAAGTAACTTTGATCTTCTGTAGAATAAATGGCAGTCATATTCCCAAGTAAAACCATTTCCTCCATGTGTTTGAATATTTTCTTTTGAACAAAATTGAAATGCTTTTGTTGAGCTTACCCTTGCTGTTGCTGACGCAACCGAGAGGTCAGATGACTCAGTAGATAACGCCCATGCAGCATAATACGAATTAGATTTAGCCAATGTTATAGAAATATACATATCAGCAAGCTTATGTTTTATAGCCTGAAAAGATCCTATTTGCCTTCCAAACGCATATCGCTCCTTGGCATAACTTAGCGCCATTTCCATAGAAGCCTGGGCGCCACCTAGCTGTTCGAAACTAAATAATACAGCTGCCTGGTCTATAAGCCTTTCATAACATTCCCAACCATTACCCTCTTCACCAATTAATTTGCTTGAAACATTATTAATTGCTAGAGAAAAATGGCCTCTACTCTCGTCAATACTATTGGTATGGGTAATAGATATTCCTTTTGATGAATGATCAATTAATCTTAGATCAACGCCTTTAGCTGATTTTGTAACAATTATTGAATGCGTTGCAAATTTTGCATCTGGAACTGCTATTTTAACTCCAGAAACCTTATCATTTTTTACCTTTGTAACAATATTTTCAGAAGTAGGAGCATTTAATTCCTCAGTGACGGCAAGTGTTCCAATAACTTCGCCTGATACCAGCTTTGGCAGAATATCTTTTTTTATATCTTCACTTGCAAATTTAATGATTGCTTCAGTGAAAAGATAAACAGATGATGAAAAGGG
>JABIEF010000039.1 GCA_018651345.1 Rhodobiaceae bacterium | reverse complement strand
TCAGCAACTGCCGCTATGAGAGGAAATGCAAATCAACATTCTCATTCATCAGCAATGGGCTCAAGAAAGATGCTTTGCCAGACATTAAATGCAGAATTTTCTTCTAAAGGAATTCATACGGTCCATATTGTGATTGATGGTGCAGTTGATGCTCCTGATACTTTAGGAAAAATTTTGGGTCCAGAGTTGTACCAAAAACTCAGAGAAACGAAGGGAATGGAGCATGATGGTTTGCTATTACCAGAAAAAATAGCTGAAACATATTATCACTTATCACAACAACATAGATCTGCTTGGACATATGAAATAGATCTAAGGGCCTTTTCTGATCCAGCTTGGTGGAATAGCGTTACTATGTTAGAAAATTAAATATTTTTTTAAACATTTAAATATTAGTAAATAATTTATAAATTTAATTTTCTGGGGAGAGAGCATTAGATGGAAGTTAATCTTAAAAATTTTCAAGTCACAGATACAATTCATGGGACAATGGTTTCATTAAAGAATGACGCTGTTCTTGGTCAATGGCTTAAAAAGTACGGAGAATGGTCGCAGGGTGAGAATATTATTATGTCAAAATTTGTTTCCAAAGGAGATATAGTTATTGATATTGGAGCTAACATAGGGACAACTGTACTATCCTTATCTAAACAAGTATCCGATGAGGGTAAGGTATTAGCATTTGAGCCTCAAAGCTTAATGGCTCAATGTCTACAAACAAATCTTTCACTTAATGATATTACCAATGTGATAGTTGATACTGCAGCTATTTCTGATAAAAACGGGTGGACGTTTTTAAATGATGCTACTTTTTCTGGTATTGGTAGATATGGAGAAGCTGGCATTTCTGACACAGGAACAAGAATAAAAACTATAAAGCTGGATGAAGTAAAAGTTCCTAAATGTAATTTGATTAAAATCGATGTCGAATCTTATGAATGGGAAGTAATTCAGGGTGGACAAAACTTTCTTAAAGAACACAGACCCGTTCTATACATGGAAGCAAAGAATAATGTCGATGGAACTAAAAAATATCTAAAGTGGTTATTTGATAATGAATGGAGATGTTATTGGCATTTTTCTTTTTGGTATAGAAAAAATAATTATAAGAATGATTCCAATGATATTCAGCCTGGAACAGGTGACATGAATATTTTAGCGGTTCCATCTAAAGATAATCAACCGAATGATCTTTTGGAATTATCTTCATATGATGAGGACTGGGATCAGAATAAACTAATAGATTTTTACAAATCAAATAATTTACCAATGATTTGATTCTATTAATTTTTTAATTTAACTATTTTTTTGTTGCCAGTCTTCTAAGGGTTGCTTTACAAAAATAGGTTCCTCACCCTTTATTAGAGCAATAGTCCCTGTTACCATATTACTTAAGGCTGTTTTAAGAGCTATACCAACTTCATTTTCATCAACTCGATCATCAGATTTCATTTTCCCAGCCCATCGAATTCTGCAGTTACCCTGATCGATAGGTGTAACGGTCGCAACCACAGTATAATCTTCCATACCAACTGGCTTTCCGTCAGTAAGCTTATATGAAAACATTCGTTTCTCATTATCAAAAGCTATAAGTTCATGTTGCACATAGCCTTGGGTAATTAGATTAATATCACGGATCATACCTACGCCTTCACCTTTGATACTAATTGTACTTTTATCTCCACCTGGTACCCAATTGAGAACACGATCAAAATGTTTCATTTCTTCCCATACAATATTTGCGGAAAGATCAGTATCTCTTACAACTTCGATGTTAATCATTTCTTAGGTTCTGATTCCTCTTGATAATGGTAGTATCCTTCCGTTGGTATCATGACATGTGCATAATCGGTTCCTGGAAACATCACATAAGGTGCTCCGGTTGTAAAATCAGTACTATAATTGTCAAGTGAAGAAGGATTTTTTGGCATTAACATTAAGTGAGGTCCAGATTCTATCCACGCCCCAGGCGTTGAGTCCTTTTTATTCATTACCATTGGTACAAGATTATCTTCGCCAACATCACCATGAAGCATCCACATCCAACCATCTTTATCTAATTTTGGTTTCGTACCATTGGAGTAAGCCATCATCCATTTCATTGCTTGTGCATCATGACATGTTGGCATGGCATCATGAACGTTTTTCCAACCATTTTTAGGAAAAGGTCTTGGGTTTCCTGATTGACAAGTCCAATCATTTGAACCCTTTCTAATAACTTTACCGTTACCACCTATAATAGTTGCATATTTACCAATAAATGACGGTGCAGCCGTTGAATATGCTTTAATTTGCCAGTCTTTTGAAGCATGATTTTCCTCTCCAAACGAAGTACCACTGCTAAAAATGAAAGCTAAAACAATCATATTTAATAATATAATTTTTCTCATAATTTCTTCTCCTTAAATACTCTATTGTTGACGTATTCCTCTTGAAACAAGTCTATGTCTTGAGATTTTCCAATCTCCATTTACTCTTTTCATATCTGTCTCGTAGGTAGCCCACAATGTAAGAATTTCACCTTCAGGTTCCTTAAGATAATGAAGAGCTTGAACATCTGTTCGACAATGTGCTTCATCTCCATCAATAGTAGCAAATTGTGGGCCTAACATATGCTGAGTAGGACCGTATGCATTTAGAGCTTCCTTAACAAATGTCACCCAATTATCTCTTCCATTTATTGTTGACTCACCAAAGTCTAAAATTTCAACGTTATCCATAAAACAAGATGCATATAAATCAAAATCCCTTTCATCAACACCTGCTGCATATTTTAACATTACGTCTTGTAGCGCTATTCTATCTGCTAAATATTGTTCATTACTCATATTAACCCTCTCCATAAAATTTTATTACTATTAATTTATTTAAACATAATTTTTATTCAAGAAATATTTAAATCTAAATA
>JABIEF010000038.1 GCA_018651345.1 Rhodobiaceae bacterium | reverse complement strand
TCTTCCACCTACAAAATCTACACCATAATTAAGCCCCTTTGTTAATAAAGAACCAATTCCTAATAGAACGATAATAGAAGAAATCACATAAAAGCGTTTTCTTAAGCCAATAAAATCAATATTAATATTTTTAAATGCTCCTTTTGTTAGCTTAGTAGAAAAATTCATTTCTTTTCCTTTATTAAGACGAGCCGATATAATTAATCTAGTAATAAAGATTGCTGCGAATAAAGAAGTAATAATACCTATAACTAATGTTGTTGCAAATCCTTTTATAGGACCTGTTCCAAATGTATATAAGATAATACCCGTTAACAAAGTAGTAACATTGGCATCAATTATTGAACTGTATGCACTATTATATCCGTCAGTTATAGCTAATCTAATTCCTTTACCATTTGTTAATTCCTCACGAATTCTTTCATATATAAGAACATTAGCATCAACTGACATACCAATAGTTAATATGATACCTGCAATTCCTGGTAATGTTAACACAGCTCCAAGAGAGGATAATACTCCAAAAATAAAGAAGATATTAGCAAGTAAGGCAACATTTGAAACAAGACCCGCTTTGCTGTAATAAAATATCATATAGACTAAAACTAATAGCAAGGCAAAAATAAACGAAGTAAGGCCAGAGCTAATTGCTTCTTCACCAAGAGATGGACCAACAATTGCTTCTTCAATAATCCTTGCCGGTGCAGGTAGCTTTCCAGATTTTAAAATATTAGCTAAATCCTTAGCCTCATTAACGCTGAAATCTCCAGAAATAGAAGATCTTCCTCCAGATATTTCACTTTGCACTGTAGGATAAGAGTATACAAATCCATCAAGTACTATAGCAATACTTTTTCCAATATTTTCAGCAGTTAATCTTTTCCATTGTTTTGCTCCTTCTTGATTCATAGACATAGAAACCTCTGCAGATGAATTGTACTGTCCAAATGCTTGAGAAGCATCTGTTACTACATCACCTTCCATGGCAGCCTTACCGTCCCTATTTGTTACTCTTAATGCAACCAATTGAATAAATTTTTCTTCAGTATCGTATGGCTTAACCGTATATGCAAACTTTACATCAACAGGTAATAATTTCATTACTGCTGGATCATCTAAATAGGTATTTAGAGCTGATGTATCTTTTATAGCACAGAAACCAACAACAGGACCTTGTTGAATTTGATTTTGCTGATCAACATTTGGATATAAAACGGCATATAACGGATTATCTGCTGCAAACTCTTCAAACGATAAAGCCTCTGAACTATCAGAACTTAAGGAATCGGTTTCTAAATCTGCTAAAAGATCATCATCTTCAGATAATAGTTCATCAGTACCTTCCTCTGATTTCACATTATTCTCCTCATTTGTACTTACAGATGCATCTTCTTTAGTATCTAAAGTAGAGTCTGTAACTGCATTGCTTTCTCTAAGGTAAGTATTTACATTTTCAAGTGATTGAAAAAGATCTGTATATTCATAAGTTTCCCAAAACTCTAACTGAGCAGTTGACTGAAGTAATTTTCTTGCTCTTTCTGGATCTTTAATACCAGGCAATTCGACTAGAATTCTACCGGCAGTCTCTAGTCTTTGAATATTAGGCTGAGTTACACCAAATCTATCAATTCTACTTCTAAGTATATTAAAGGATCTACTAATAGCATCCTCAACTTCCAATTTTAAAACATCAATCACCTCACTATTGGTAGCATTAATCTTAACTTTATCTTTTAATTGAGATGTAAAGATTACTGCCAAACCATTGTTAGGCGATATTTTTTCATATTCTAAACCAAACAGTGTTACAAAATCATCTTGACTATTTTCCTGAGCACGAATAGCATTAGACACAGAAGCATTAAATGCCTCATCGCTGGAATTATTAGCTAAAGCTTTTAAAACATCAACCACCATCACTTCTAGAGTAACATTCATACCACCCTTAAGGTCAAGACCAAGATTTAATTCTCTTTGCTTACAATCAGAGTAAGTATATTGAGCTATAAAAATATCATAAACTTCTTCAGAATTTATAGAGTCTAAGTACTGCTTAATTTTTTGTTCTCTTTCATTTTCGTTAAAATCTGCTGCATATTCGGCAGCATCATCTTCAACTCTGTCAGCTATCCAGGTAAATGATAATTGATATAAACATATTACCGCAAAAACAAGGGCAATAATCTTTATAAAGTTTCTATTTTGCATAATGTTTGTTTTTAGAGTCGGCAAATATAACCTTTTCGTCCCAATTATTATAATTCTTTAAGGAAGGAAT
>JABIEF010000037.1 GCA_018651345.1 Rhodobiaceae bacterium | reverse complement strand
CTTCAACCTTATCCAAAGGGGATAGATTACTCATATCAATCTCAAGATTTAAAGTATAGTTATTAAAAGCTGGAATTGATTTATAAACCATTGAACCAATAATAATAGCAAGCATTGAGGCAGCGGCAATAAGAGAAATTAATCCATAGGCTTTAAAGCGCCTTTCATCTCTATGTCTTTTTTTAAAATTATCGTTACTCATAGCGCTCCCTATATCTTCGAACAATAATCATAGCAAATACATTTAGTCCTAATGTGATGACAAATAACATTAAGCCTAAAGCAAATGCTGCCAAAGTTTTTGCGCTATCAAATTCTTGATCACCAACGAGTAAAGTAACTATTTGAACAGTAACAGTAGTAACTGCTGACAAAGGGTTTGCGGTAAGATTAGCCGCTAAACCAGCGGCCATAACAACAATCATTGTTTCCCCTATAGCCCTTGAAATAGCTAACAAAAGAGCGCTTACAATACCAGGTAATGCCGCAGGGAATATTACTTTTTTAACAGTCTCAGCTTTAGTTGCACCTAGCGCCAGTGATCCATCTCTTAATGAAACAGGAACAGCAGACATAACATCATCAGATAAGGAAGATACGTAAGGTATTATCATAATCCCCATTACAGCGCCAGCAGCCAAGGCTGACTCAGTAGCTACTGTTAAACCAAAGTATTCTCCGCAAGACCTTACAAAAGGCCCGACAGTTAGCGCTGCAAAAAATCCATAAACAACAGTTGGTATTCCAGCTAAAATTTCTAAAATAGGCTTAAGCCAATCTCTGGTTTTAGGCTTAGCATACTGGGATAAAAATATTGCAGAATAAAGTCCAAGTGGTGCAGCTATCGACATTGCAACTGCTGTTATAAGAAGTGTTCCTGTAAATAGAGGAATAGCGCCAAAGCTTCCCGAGGATCCAACTTGGTCTTCTCTAATTGCTGTTTGAGGAGACCAATGCGTTCCAAAAATGAATTCAAAAAAATTAACCTGAGAGAAAAATCTTATGGTTTCAAAAATTAATGAAAATATAATTCCTATTGTTGTAAGAACAGCCATTGTTGAAAATAGAAAAAAGATAAATTTAAAAATAGCTTCAACTTTTCTTCTTGCATCAAACCTAATTGAGAGATTTCTATATGTTATTAGTGAGAAGATAAGGGATAGAGATATAAGAGAGCTAAAAATAATAAGCCTACCCAAGTAATATTTCTCATTTAATGAGTAAGCCATATCTTTACTCAGAAATTCGCTTTCAACTAAACTTGTTAAATTAGAGATATTGTTTATGAGAAAGCTTTTTACATAAATAATTTCATCTAATCCTAAACTTATTATTGATTCTGAAAGATATGGTGTTACCAAGAAATTAAGAATATTTGATTTAAATATGAGAAGAGAAATCAAAAGGAAAAGGGAAGGCAATATCGTCCATAAAGAGACGTAAAGGCCATGATATATAGGCATTGACCTAAGAGGCTCATCATTTACTAAATACAATCTTGCTCTTCCCTTAGCTAAACTAAAGGATAACAATCCAGAAACAAAGATTAATGACAGACTTATTAAAAGATCAGTATTAATTATCACCCCCCTTAATTATTGATTTATCTACTCAATCAAGCTCTAATTCGATTTGATTATCACCAGCAAGCTTGTATTTCGTATATTCTTCATCTGATAATGGAATTAAACCTTTTTCAATTAAATACCCATAAGGACCCATTGCACTGTCACTTGTAAATTCTCTAACAAACTCGGTTATTGAAGGTTTCATTCTTATATGATTCTTTTTTACATAAAAGAATAAAGATCTTGATATCGGATAATCACCAACAAGAATATTATCGAAAGTTGGTTTGGCACCATTAACAATAGATCCTTGTATTTTATCAGTATTTTGATCAAGAAAACTAAAACCGAAAATACCTATAGCATTTGGATTTTGATCAAGCTTTTGAATAATAAGATTATCGTTTTCACCTGCTTCAATAAAAGCTCCATCTTCACGAATTGTAGCAGCAATTTTCTTGAATTCGCTCTTTCCGGCTTTAGAACTTCCTCTTAATTCCTTTAGTGCAGGAAAAGTTTTTGCGCCAGCCTCCATTGCTAGCTCAACAAAAGCATCTCTTGTTCCAGATGTTGGAGGAGGACCAAGAACTTCTATTTTAACATCAGGTAAATTAGGGTTTATATCTTTCCATGTCTGATATGGATTCTCCTGTAGCTCCGATCCATCTTCATTTGCAGGGACTTTTTCAGCGAGAGCCATATAAATATCACGTGTAGAAAGTTTAACTATATTTGCCTTCTTAGAATTTGCTAAAACAATTCCATCATAGCCAACTTTAATTTCAATTATTTTAATACCAGCATCACTACATTTCTTAAATTCTTTACTTTTAATTCTTCTCGATGCGTTAGTAATATCAGGATGTTGTTTACCATATCCTTTGCAAAAAATTTTCATGCCTCCACCTGAACCAATTCTCTCAACAATAGGTGTTTTATATTTAGTCTTCCTTCCAAATTCTTCTGCAACTGCAGTAGAAAAAGGGAATACCGTTGATGAACCGACAATCTTAATTTGATCTTCAGCTTTAATCGTGAATAAAAAAGATAAAATTAACGACAGGAAAACTGCCTTAATAGATAATTTAAAAGTATTTTTCATTTTTCTCCTTTTATCTTACCTAAGATTAAAAAATTTCTATATTAAAGTTATATTGTAAACCAATCATAATATGTTCTGATTCTTTAGAAGAATCTTCATATGATTTATCTATATAATTTAAGTATAATTTTAAAGGCTTTGCGACTTTGTAATCAAAGCCAATTGCAGTTAATTCACCTCCAGCCTTTACCATATCAGACTTACCGTACATTAATTTAAATGCTAATTTCTTTGATAATAATGTCTTTAATGAAATAACGTATCCATCATCATTGAAATTACCCAAAGTATCTTTAGACTCTTGCCAAATTAAACCTAAAATAAGAGGTTTTACTATTGGAATGGTTGCGGCAATTCTTGTTGTATCAAATATCAATCCTTTTTGAGGTACATCAGAATCAAATCCAATAGAAAAATGT
>JABIEF010000036.1 GCA_018651345.1 Rhodobiaceae bacterium | reverse complement strand
TAGATAATCTTGCGCAAATTAATAAAAAAATAATTATATCTAAAGGTGGTTTTGATGAAATGCTATGCAGGGCATCAATAAAAATTATTACTCAGGATAGTATGAATATGGTCTATGAAAGCCTATCAACGAAAGGTGATACTTTGTTATTTAATATGAAATATCTTAGGAAGAATAAAGTTATTAACCAAATGAATGAGCTTTTAAATAATAAGCAGGTTGGCTATATTGAATATAGTGAGATGGTTAAGGGATTAAATAAAATAAAAATTCATATGCAAAACCCTCATCATGAAGTTTTTGCTGAAGTTGAAAAGCTTGCATATAAACTTAAAAATAAATTAAAACTTTCATGAAAATAGCTCATTACGTTTTAAGTACAACCTTTGCTGGTATTGAGCAACATGTTCAAGAGCTGGCTGATATTCAGGACAAAGATAATGAAGTTGTAGTTATATGCAACCAATCAATATCTCAATACTATTCAAATATAGAGGTGAGGGTAGTAAAAAATACATCTAGGCGATCTATATTTGGTATTTTTAGTTTATTGCTAGTCCTAAGAAATATCCGCCCTGACATTATTCATACCCATGGCTCTAAAACAACTTCTATTACTAATTCGGTTAGAAAATTTATAAAATTAAGACACGTGGCCACAGTTCATGGGATCAAGAGCAAAACAAAGGTCTATACCAAGGCGCATAGAGTCATAGCAAGCAGTCTAAAAATACAGGACTCGTTAAGTACTGAGAGTTTACTTGTAGAGAACTGGTGGCGCCCCTCTCTTCCAAGAAATATAGATAATACTGCTGAGTATATTCTTGCCATCGGGCGACTAGAGCCAGTGAAAGGTTTTGATCTATTAATAGAGTCTTGGGTTAATGTTAATAAGAAGTTATTAATTGTTGGGGATGGTCCTGAGTTCGGCAAACTAACTTCTTTGATAGATAAACATGGTGTGGGTGACTTGAT
The DNA here is from genome assembly GCA_018651345.1 of Rhodobiaceae bacterium. Classification (GTDB taxonomy): domain Bacteria; phylum Pseudomonadota; class Alphaproteobacteria; order Rhizobiales; family TMED25; genus CAJIYR01. The sequence goes on along the minus strand of JABIEF010000036.1, from coordinate 16,184 downwards.
TACCATAGCAGCATCTGTCTCGAAAGAAGGTCTTATTGAATACTACAAAAAAGCTTCACTCCTAGTGGTGTCATCACGTCGTGAAGGAGGTCCTAGGGTGGCTCTAGAAGCTCTCTATCTACATATTCCTGTCATATCAACAAATGTTGGGCATATGAATCAAATACTCCCTCAGGAGCTTTTGGCAGAACCAGACAATCTAGAATCATTAAAAAGTCTTATTCATAACTGGGTTAATAGGAGTATGAGTCAAGAGTCTATTTTTGAGTATGTTACAGAAGAGTACTCATTGGATAAAGCATCCAAAAAAGTATTAAGTGTTTATGATGATTTGTTAAGTAAGTCGTAGTATAGATTTATGGTCGAATCAATCATTCTTTTAGATGTGAAAGTATTCTCTAATGGCTTGTCTTTATTATTAAGGATATTTAGCGTTATATCTTTTAACTCAACTGTGTTGCTTAGCTCGGCAAGGCCCTGAGGAAAAAGATCTTCCAATATTTCTTGTGTACCTCCGTGCCTCCAACCTGCTACTGGGGTTCCACAACTAATAGCCTCAATCGTAGTTCTGCCAAAAGGTTCAGGCTGTATGGAGAGGTTATAAACAATATCAGAAATTTTATAAATGTTTGCTATATCGTTTCTTGAACCAGTAAATGTAATCCTTTTAGATAATGACCTTTTATTAACTTTATCTAAGAGTTTTTGATAGTACCTTTTTTTAGATTCTGAAACTGGACCAACAACCAAAGCATGCATATTGCTACTATCAAGAGCGTCGATTAAATCTATAAAGCTATCAACGCCCTTCCACTTTGTAACTCTAGTTGGCAACGTAAGAATTTTCTTGCCAAGAGTTTGTGGAAATTCTTTATACCATTCTTCTAACCAAGATGAACTAATACCATCTTGATTGAATTGGACAGAATCACAACCTCTAGGAATAATAGTTATTTTGTCATCAGTCATGTTATATACGGACTTGATATAATTTTTTACTGTTTTTGAGATAGCTATAGTGTGATCAACTTTTGACATAACCTGACTATAGATAGGCGTACTATAGAGACCATGAAAAGTAGAAACTAGTAGCGGTTTATTATGAAGTTTTCTAAAGGCTAAAAAATTGATCCAGGCTGGCATTCGCGAGCGAACATGGATAACATCTGGCTGCTCTCTTTCATAAATTTGTCTCAGTTGCGAAGCTAATAATAGAGAAGAAACTCTTTTTTTATGAATAGCGATATTGATATGCTTAGCGCCGTTACTTTCTATCTCTTCTTGAAGCAATCCACCATTTGAAATTACTATTGACTGATGGCCTCTGTCAATAAGAGCATTTGAGAAATCTTTAACCCCCCTTTCAACTCCACCAAAATTAAGTTCAGGTAATAACTGAATAACTTTTAATTTACTCATACCTAAGAGAAGTGGCTGGATCAAGTTTTGCAGCCTTTCTTGCAGGCCAGATTCCAAAAAATAATCCAACTAATGCTGAGAATGTTATGGAGCCAACCATTGCACCAAAAGGAAGAGCAAAAGGCCAATCAAACAGCGTTGCGGTAATCCAAAGTATAAAGGTTCCAAAAGCCAAACCAATCAAACCACCAATAACACATAGTAATACCGCCTCAACTATAAATTGAAGCATGATTGCTTTGTGAGTTGCCCCAAGTGCTTTTCTTAAGCCTATTTCTCTTGTTCTTTCTGTAACAGATACAAGCATTATGTTCATAACACCTATCCCACCAACCACCAGGCTGATACCGGCTATTGCTGCAATAAGCAATGTGAATATTCCAGTTGCTTGTCTTCTTAAATCTGAAAACTGACTATAATCACTTATTCTAAAATCATTATCTTGCCCTGGACCAATATCATGCTTCGCTCTAAGTATTTGTTCGATAGACATCATAATTTCATCGACATTAACATCATTAGAAATACCAACATTAATTGAATCAACATTTTGAGTTCCGAAAACCCTTTGTGCGCCGGTTAAAAGTGGAATATATAGCTCTTCATCTGGATTTTGCCACCCGGTAGACCCCTCTTCTTTTAAGATTCCTATAACTTTATAAGAAGTTCCGGCAATAAGTATTTCTTTGTTGAGTAAATTTTTAGCTCCAGTTTTAAGCTCACTTGGAATTTTAGATCCTACAACAACAACTCTCTTTCTTCCAAGATTATCATCTTCGTTAAATAGTCTACCAAGCTCTAGCTCATAACCTCTTACATCGAAGTGTATAGGAAGATAGGCTCCAATTCTTTGATTAATATTTGCATTACCTAGTTTTACTTGGCGGTTTCTAGTTATAGTTGGAGATATCTCCCAGTTATGATTTTTAAACTTTGCCAAGGCTTCAGCATCTTTAATATCTAGAGGGATTATCCCTTTAGTTACAGCCCCTCTTCTATTTTGCCCAGGTGCAACATATAAAGTCCTTCCACCAAGGTCGTCTATACTTGCCTCCAATGCCTTCTCAGCGCTTGAGCCTATTCCAATTACTGCAATTACTGCAGCTGTACCAATTATTATTGCTAATGACGTAAGAAAAGATCTAATAGAATTAGACCTAATTGAAGAGATAGCAGAAATTAAGGATTCTTTAAAAAGCATTACCCGAAACTAAATGAAGCACTTACACGCTCTTTAAATCTTTGTTGGTAATCGTACAAACTTTTACTTGGCAATATGAAAACGATATCCCCTTCTGATAGACCGCTAACAATTTCAACATTAGCCAGGTCAGAAACTCCAATTTCAACCCACGCTAACTCAGGCCCATTATTGGTTTCTTTGATAACGATAAATTTATTAAAGTTTTCTCCCTTAACTCGCTCAAGCAAAAATCTATCAACATTTTCATTTGGAATACTAAGAATTGATGCAGCTGAATAAATATCTTTTCTTGTTCTTAGCGACATAGATGGTGCGGTAACAGATACATCCTTGCTTAGGATCTCAATAACAACATCTGTATTCATCCCAAGTAGCAACAGATTATCTTCATTATCAATATCTATAAGAACAGGAAAGGTTGTTACATTTTGTTCAACTTTAGCTAAAGGCTCCACCTTTGAAACCGTACCAAAAAATTCTTTATCTCTATATGCGGCAACTTTAATAGATACAACTTGACCAATTGATACTTTGCCAACATCAATTTCATCGACCAGGGCTCTAACTCTTACTTTTGACAGGTCGGCTAAAGTCATCAAGACCGTTCCTCCTCCAACCGCCATTGTTGGCGAGGAAATAACCTGCCCAACCTCAACAGGCCTAGATATTATTGTTCCTGCAACAGGTGATCTTACAACTGTATCATCAAGTGCAATCTTTGCATTTTCATAAGAAACTTCTGTTCTTACTACAGTTGATTTGGCCTGCGCATAACTTTCTTGGATATCTTCATAATCTTTATCAGAGATACTGCCGTTAGTATGCAGCTCAGCACCTCTTTCAAATTGAGATTTTGCATTATTAAGTCGAACTTTTGATGCCTCTAAATCTGATTTTGATTGATCGAGAATATTTTTTGGTGTTCTTTGATCAATTTGTCCAAGCATAGATCCTTTTTTAACAGTATCACCAACCTCTGCACCAAGATATAAAATCTCACCCGATGCTTTTGATTTGATTTCAACAGAGGCGATAGCTTCGATAATGCCAGATGCCTCAATACTTACTTCTAATTTTTTCTCAGATACATTATCTTTTTTATAAAAAGTTGAAGCATCATTAGATGTCTCTGGCTTACCACAAGAAACCACAAATAAAGAAATCATAGATATGGTAAAGATTTTTTTGTTTTTCATAACACTTATTTTATTCATATTTTTGTATCAGACTCAATTAGCCCATCTTTAATATTAATTATTCTTCTTGACTGTTTAGCTATATCTTCTTCATGAGTTATCAGAATTATAGTTTGACCCTCTTCATTAAGCTCTTTAAATAAATTCATAACGTCGTCACCAGTTTTTGAGTCAAGATTGCCTGTTGGCTCATCTGCAAATAGTATACTTGGTTTATTCACTAATGCCCTTGCTATAGCCACTCGCTGCTGTTGGCCTCCAGATAGCTCAGAAGGACCATGGTTAATTCTATCAGAAAGGCCTACCTGCTCTAATATATATTTGGCCCTTTCAGTCGCTTCATTTATATCAGTACCAGCATATTTCATTGGAAGCAATACGTTATCTAAAGCCGAGTTCTTTGCTAACAAGTGAAATGACTGAAATACAAAACCAATTTCCTTATTTCTTATTCTGGCTAGAGAGTCTTCATCAAGCTCGCTAACTAACTGGTTATTAAGATAGTAGTTGCCACTTGATGGTGTATCAAGACAACCTACGATATTCATCAAAGTAGTTTTACCGGATCCAGAAGGCCCCATAATCGATACAAAGTCATTTTTATCTACCTCAAGATTTATGCCCTTAAGTGCTTTAACTTTCTGCTGGCCAAGTTGAAACTCTTTTTTAATATCTTTTAATATGATCATGAATTATTAGACAATAATTGTTTTAAGAAAGTTCATAAATTAACCTTTTAGAGCTTCAATATATTCCAACCAAGCACTGCCAGAGTCCTTGTATTTATCTGACTTACTAACGCTAGCAAAAGCACTTTTTGCGTTAGCAAATTGGTTTAATTCAAAATATGCTATTCCTTGCATTAACTTATATTTTCCATCATCTTCTATATTAAGTTTTTTTATTCTATCAATACCTTTCACTACATCAGCCCATTGAAATGCACTAAAAGCAATATCAACATATTGTTTGGCTAATTTTAAATCATTTGGGTTTGTGACTAGGGAATCCTCTAAAACACTTAAGGATCTAGATCTTTCCTTTGCATAAAGCCAAGAATCTGCAAGTAGTTTTGCATTTGCTTTAGTAAAAATAATATTTTCATTACTTATAGCAGACTCTAATACATTTGCTGACATGACAGGATTGTTCCTGTAAAGATAGAAGCTTGCTAAATTAGTAAACTCTTCTGGCTTATCAAGCATACCCTTCATATAGCTAACCTCCATAGTAGCCAGTGAAAGGTCGTATTTCTCTAGAACATTATAGATTGCAGACAATTGTACATAGTACATTTTCTTGTCTGGCTTATTTAGTAATAAAATTTTTGCAGAGCCTTCGGCAGCAATAAAATCTTTTTTATTGTATTCAATTGCAAACTTTAATTGGTACCAGTCCTCCCTAAATACAGAAGACAATGCTATAGCTTTATTGATATATGAATAGGCTAAATCAAAATTCTTTTCAGTTGCATAAACTAGCGCAGTTAGGGCATATATATTATGGATACCTGGTACAGGCTTGCTACTGGATTCTGCTATATCAATGAAATTAAGTAAAAGCTCTTTAGCCTTAACGGGCTTTTTTTGTGTGACATATAACTGAGCAAGTGCTTGAACTAAAGTCGTTGATTCTACAAGCGGCAAAGCTTTTTCATCATAAGAAACCTGAAGCTTGTCTAATGCTTCATCATATCTTTCTTGTTGATATAAAAAAAATCCGAAGGTACGCGCTATTACAGCTTTGTTATAGGACCTTGATCTCCAATTTTTTTTGTACCACTTTGTGAGTATTTTTTCAGCCTCATCAAATTTTTTTTCTTCAATTTTTGCATCGACACGAGTAAGCTCCCAGTATACGGATTCATCTAAAACATCCTCTGATGGTAAATACAAAGGAAGGAAAAGTAGAGTTAGTATTAGATGCTTGTAGTTCATTTTTATTAAAATATTTTAAATTCAATCAATTGAGTTCCATCTTGCGTAACAGCAACACCGTTGACCACTTTAGGCTTAAATTTCCATTTTTTAATAGCTCTTAGAGCAGCAGTATCGAAAACTCTTGGTGGCTTAGATTCTAGAATCTTTGGAGATGATACGCTGCCATCAGCCTCAACAGTAAATTTTACTTTTACCCAGCCTTCTACACCTGCTATTAACTCATTTCTTGGATATTGTGGGTTGATCCTTACCAAAGGTATTACCTGAGAATTACCACCTTGACTTTGAGGCCCTAAAAAAGCTCCTTTAAAATCAGTAGGAACAGATATATCAGGGAATTCTATATCAAGGTTTGGTGCTTGAGGAGGAGCCTGAAGTTCTGGAGTAATTAAATCAGGTGGTGGTGGTTTTTTTGGTGGCTCTGGTTTGTCTGGTATTGTTCTTGATTTTTCTTTAAGTGAAGAGTCTTTTTTAAGCCTAATAAAATCCACTACCCTGAATGAATTTTCAGTTTTTAGAACATCAGAACCAGGCTTAACTATATATGCTAATAGTAAAAAAAATAATAAGGCTACAAATAAGCCTATAAGATGACCTGAAAATTTTTTAATCATTTTCTGCAGCTATTGATATCTCTAAGACACCAGCAAGTCTAATTTGATCCATAGCCTCAACGAGCATGCCTGTTTGAGAGGCTTTATCAGCTTGAATGATCACCGCACCCTCAGGATTTTCAGCCCTTAACCTAATTATGTTTGGGCGTATAGCACGCAATTCTACCTTTCTTCTATCAATATAGATCTCATTATTTTCAGAGATAGCAACTAAGATATTACCCTTTTCATTTCTTTCTGCCGTTTGTGCGCTGGGTCTATTAACCTCAATGCCTGACTCTTTTACAAATGAAGTGGTAACAATGAAAAATATTAACATTATAAAAACAATATCAAGCATAGGTGTTAAATCTAGGCCCGACTCTTCTTGAAATATTTTTTTTCTGCGTCTCATAATTCTGAAATGATTGATTGAGATTTACTCGTTAAAACAGTGTATGTTAATAACCCAACGATACTGATAGCCATTCCTGTCATTGTAGGTAGAGTTGCTTTTGTGATGCCTGATGCAAGAGCTCTAGCATTACCTGTTCCAAAGAATGAAACTACATCAAAAACTTCTATCATGCCTGTAACGGTTCCTAGAAGACCTAGAACAGGACACAAAGCAATTAAAGTTTGGATTATATAAAAATCCTTGTTAACTAAACTTTTATAATCAGATTTTAATGCCGAAAGGTTTAATAGATAGAATTCATCATTTTTAATTTGTGATAAATTTTCTTTGTATTCATTTTGAACAATATGAATATCAAAAAATAAATTTTTAAATTTAGCAAAAATTAATACAAACAAATAAATACTTATAAAAAATAAGATTAAAACAACAGGTCCGCCTTGATATAAAAAATTTGAATATGTTTTAAAAATATCAGTAATCATTTTTTTACTTTATTGGCTACAATTCCAGAAGCCTTTTCTTCAAGGAACGCTATTATGGTGTTTGAGTAATTTTCAGCATAGGAATGCATAAATAACAAAGGAGCAGCAACTATGAGACCAAGCATAGTAGTTACCAAGGCCTGTGAAATACCACCAGCCATTAATTTAGGGTCTCCAGTTCCAAATAATGTAATTGCTTGGAATGTTTCTATCATTCCAATAACTGTACCCAATAACCCCAACAAAGGCGCAACAGTAGCAATAAGCTTTATTGCTTTTACTCTTACTTGAATACTTGGTGTGATTGACTGTATTTTCTCATCTAAAATTAATTCAAGCGAATCAAGCGACTCGTTTATATTGTCCTTGGCTGTATTTATTAAAAGTCCTAACAAATTGTCATTCGAAACATTTTCATTATTTTCTTGGTCTTTAATGCTTTGAAGAACCTTTCTAAGAACATAAATCCTCTCACTCGCTAGGGCTACACCAGCCAAGCCTAATAGAATAATAACGTAACCAACCAGGCCGCCATCTGCTATTCTTTGGAACAAGTTTTTCTTTTGAATCAGCTTTTCTAATATTGCTCCTCGTGTTGGATCTATGTCAATGGTGAATATGCCCTCAGGGTCCATTTGAAGGTTCTTTAATTTTCTCTTACTAACACCGGCAGGCTGTGACGGTAAAAATTCAATTTGGTTTGTCTCTACGAGGTGTTTTAAAAACATTCCTTCATGTGTAATTGAGAAGGTCCCAATTCGCAATACTTCTAATTCATCATTATTACCATCGGCAGTTAGTACATTTGTTTTAAATACTTTGATAGTTTCTGCATTTCTTATTTCTTTAACAAGCTCAACCCAAAGATTAGAAATATCTGATAAGTCAGGTAATTTTTTTGACTCAGCAAGATTTTTTAAGAAAAGATCCCTAGCTGGGTTATCAATGTTTGTAATTGAATTTTTAAACTCGCCACGTGTTTGACCAGATACTTGTTTAACAACACCAAACATCTCACCTAAGTTGCCAAGTTTTAATGTTAATTTTTCCTCTAGTTCTGCAAGAATTTTTTCGTTTTGATCAAATTGATTTATTAGCCTTTGGGATAGATCTTCGGCATTCTTAAGATCGGTCTTTAGTTTACTATTAATCTTTTTTAAATCAGCGAGTTGCTTCTCTTTAGTACTTGTTCTAGAAAAATCAAATCTTTTTTCAATATCAACTTTGGATTGAATATCAATTATCAACTGCTCTAATTCAGATATCGGCTCAATAGTTTCATTGCTATCCTGAGCATAAATTGAAAATGTAATACAAATCAACAAATAAAACATAATATTTTTTTTCATTATATTTTCTCCACTGGAAGTTTAAGCAAAGATGGCGGTAACTCCTTTCTTGCAATTTTTAATGCAATAACTAACTCATTATCTATGCCTTTTTGCCTAACCCATTGATTGCTTTTTTTACTGTACATTGCATTGTATTTACCGTCTGAAGTTCTGGCATAAAGCCCTACTCTCCCAAGCCTGAATATCTCAACATTGTATTTTTTGTTTTCAACAGTAATTTCATCTCTATAAGATTCAACCGTTCTGCCATACTCATTTTCTATTTGGTAAGCCTCAAACACTCTACGAAATTTTTCTGATGTAGAGATATTAGATTGAAGTAATATATCCTTAAGGTTTTGTATCCTTAAAACCCTCTCATTTGTAAGAAAAGGGATATCATTTTCAACTATTGATTCAAGCGTAATAACCATCTCTTCGAGTTTTGGCAAAATACCTCTATTGGTATTATCAAGCTCTGACATTTGCTCATTTATAGAAATAATTTCATTATTCTGCGAAGCAGTTAATTCTTGCATTTGCCTATTATAAATATTCGTTAAGTCTAACTGTTGCGATAAAAATTGAATGTCGCCTATGAGTATTATGATATCTGTATCAATGTCATTAATATATGACTGTCTTTTGGCAGCGGCATTTGCAGATGATGCTTCAATTTTAATAGCCTCTTCGATCAAAGCCTTATCATTATTAATTGTTTCAGCTTGTTCTTGGGCTATAGAAAAGTTTGCATTAAGCAATAAGGCAAGTGTGAAGTATATTCGTGATGAATTCATAATAAAAAGTTTTTTAAGTTTGAACAATTATAAACATATTTAAGTGCATAAATAGTATTTATTAGTTAAAAATTTACAAAAAAAAATCCCCTCGATAGAGGGGATTTTAGATTTTTAAGACCTAATTTAGAATGTGTACTTATAAGTTATAAATACTTCTCTTCCAACAGGTGAATAATAATATTCTGAGAACCATGGGAAGCCTAAATCTGTATTGATCCCAGGAGCGTCATCGAATAAGTTTGATACTGACACTTGAACAATATGCCCAACATCAATGTCATATCTTAAGAATGCGCCAACATCAAAATATGGCTCAATCTTATTTCTGCCAGTAGGGTTCGGTGCAAAACTACTGAAGTAGCCCATAGACCCAATTCTTGATGTACTAATACCAGTTGACCAATCATCCTTATTCCATGAGAGTGATAAGTAACTTCTTGATCTTAACCTTCTTTCTTGGTTCATAATACTTACAAAAGGATCAGCGTCTGTATCTTTTCTTCTTTCATCATCAACATATGATACTGATAGACTCACATTAAAGTCACCCATTTCATCTGTTATAAATCTTGATTGAATAGACCAGTCAGCTCCTCTATAGTATCTTCCAGCACCATTAATATAACCATACTTAACAGTATCAATAGCACCCTCAACTGGCGTTACTGCTGGTGCTTGACCACCACCTTGAGGAGTCCAAACTGCACCCCTTACAACAGTTGAATAAATATCAGCACAATAAGCTGAACCAAATGTGAATCCTGGAGTAGAAATACCATCCTCTTGCGCTTTACAAATCATTTCGTCTCTTAAAATTTGAGCTACGCTTGTTGAAGTAACAATATCATTTAGTTCAATTTCAACTAAGTCTAAAGTCATGGATGCACGCACTTTTGATGTATTTAAAATATCAAGAACCAAACCTAAGTTATATTGCTCACCTGTTTCAGCTCTTAGGTTCAGATTACCAGAAGAACTTAGATTAGCATTTAACTGCGTAAACCCTTGTGTTAAACAATCAGTTCCATCAATATTTACAAAACCTTGGTTTAGGTATCTACCGTAGTAGTCACATGGTGTACCAAAACTACCTGACTCACCTTTATAAATATAAGGCAGACTCGGAGCAGCAAAGGATTCACCCCAACCACCTCTTATTAAAAGCCTATCAATTGGCTTCCAAGTAAAGGTAACTTGGTCTGTTCTTCTATCACCAATCTGTGTAGATTTTTCGTCATAGCTATCTTGTCTGCTAGCTAAATATAAATCTAGGTTAGATGTCAATGGAATATTAGTTTCAACCGCAAAAGAAGTTCTAGTTCTTTCACCACCACCTTCAGTAGTTGAATTACCCCATACGTTACCTGCATCATATTGTGGCCCTGGATCAATCATATAATCTGTTGATGTATCTTCGGCGTGAAATGCAAAACCAACCGGTCCCGCAGGAAGAGTGAAAAGCTCTCCACTAGTTGTGAACTGTAAAGTTTCAGAACTAGATTCACCTTCAATATATATTCTCTGCCATAATCCATAAGATTCAGCTGTTTCATATGAACCCCAGAATGTATCTGGATTGAAAACGCCATATCCATATGTACCAGCTGTACATAGATCAGCGTTAGCGCTATCTGCTACTCCACCACACATCCATCTTTCCAAACTATCATTAAGAACGTCACGACCGCCATTTAAATAGTTATACTCGTCTTTTACATAGGCTAATTCCCAGTCCCATATTGAATCTCTAAATTCAAATGTACTTGTAGCACTCAATGTATAAGAAAGTGTGTCTTCTTCAAATTCTGCTCTCCACGATTTTTCAGGGAAAAATCTTTGACCTGAAACATAAGCACCACCATATGCAAACATTGCAGGGTGTAAAGTTCTACCTGCAGCACCTGGACCTGGGTTACCAAATCCATCTGAGATAATCTGCCCATCATTACCAATCACATATGATGAGTAGTAACTTGCTTGAACAAAATAAGGATAATAGTCATTTTTTAGTTCAGTATCCCAATAATGAATATCAGCGTTAAGTTGGATACCATTATCTAGTGTATAGGTTCCTGCTAGATAAGCACTACTGTTATCATAGCCATTTCTAACTGTTGTCCAAGCAGAAGCGTCTAAATTACAATATTTCCAGTCTTCTCCATAGGATCTTCCTAAAGGACCCCACTCGTCTCCATCTTGATCTGTATATACAGTTGAACCCCAACCATAATTACCCATGGCATCGGAGATTAAATTTAGATCCTCACATGTAGTATCTAATGCACCTGACTCACCTGGTAAAAAACCATAACCAGCGTATCCTCTAGCACTTAATTTTCCTGCCCATGTGCCATAATGATAATAACCAACTGGCTCATCAAATCTAGTGTCATACATAGGTCTGTCTTTACCATTAATAGGATTAACTGAGTTAAGTTCTAAACCAAATACCATGCTGCCGTTGTCAAAGTATTTACCACCACTAAATTCTACAGCAACAGATTCACCTGACTCACGTCCTGTTAAAGGCTGATGTTCACCGTATCTTACTTGTACTGAAAAATCTTCCATACCATCAACTAAGATAACGTTTATCACACCCGATACAGCATCAGCACCATAAATAGCAGATGCCCCAGCAGTCAATATCTCAATTCTTTCTACTATACCAATTGGAATTCTATTCCAGTTAAAAGATGAATCACCCCCTCCTGATGGATATGGATAGTTCGCTCTTCTCTTTCCATTTACAAGAACAAGTGTTCTAGATGGACCAAAGTCACGCAAATTGATCTGATTAGAACTAGCACTATTTGTTCCACCACCAAGACCATCCATTATAGTTTGACCTGTATTTTGTGAAATTGATGCAACTGCTTCATAGACAGATAAAAAGCCGCCTTGATCAATATCATCACTTGTAATAACAACTAATGGTTGCGGTCCTTCAATATCCGTTCTCTTAATTCTTGAGCCGGTAACACTTACTTTAGTAAGTTCTACACTGTCAGAATCAGATGCGCTTGAAGAAGCTTGAGCTTCAGACGATTCAACAGCAACTTCTTGCTGTACTTCTACAGTCTCAACTTCTGCATCTGTAGATTGTGAATTTTCTTCAACGCCTGGATTGTCAGCAAACATCAGACTAGATGTAAGCATAAGACTTAATATTAATAAATTTTTATTTAACATAACGTTTTCCCCTTCTATGTTTAATGGTGTAATAACTAAGGTATTATTAATTAATAAACCCCATAGTGCAAACTTTTATTCAATTAATTGAATGTCAAGTATGCTTGACTTCATTTACGGTAACTTGTTAATATAAAGAAAGGATATCTTTAAACTTATTACTTGGAAAAACTATGAAAAAAATTTTATTGCCAATTTTAATACTTGGATCAGTATTTACCTTTGATTTAAATGCAAATGATTCAATACCTGTTGAGCACTTTTGGTGTGATTCAGCAATGACAAGTGGAACATTATCACCAAATGGTAAATACTTTGCCGCGATGGTTCCAGCATCTGGACCTAAATGTTCAATAAATAAAGATGAAGATTCTAGTCAATCTGCAAAAGTCCTTCTAGTTATTGATTTAGAAACAAATAAGCCAAATGTTCTTAGTGGAACAAGTGCAGGAGCAACCATAGTTGGGTTTACATGGTTAAATAACTCAAGAATTGCATTCTATAGGCAGCCGCAAGCAGGTCTTGATGCTTACAGTATGTGGGCAATCAATATTGACGGAACAAAACCAAAGCTTTTAGTCAGAGGTAAGTGGGAAGATGGATACCCTACTGGCGCTAATTTGTTAGATCTTTTAGAAGAAGATGATAAACATGTTTTGGTTGGCTATAACAAAAGAAGGCCTACTGTTACCGATGTATATAAGCTTAATATTTTTTCAGGAAAGTTAAGTATGGTTGCTAAAGATCCCAAAAAAGATGGCCAAACAAGCATGGGGTGGGCAGTAGACCAACAAGGTTTAGTAAGGGGCTATTCAGCGGTTAAAGGTTTATATACTTATCTGTATCACAGAAATGACGCCAATTCGGATTTCGAGTTATTAAGAAAATTTAAGTTTCAAGATCCTAGTTTTTATATTTCCACTTATGATCATGACCCAAGATATGCATATGTTACAGGTCAAGCTGTTAATGCTAATGGAGTAGTTATTGATGATTCTAATACTGATGCTATGTGGCTTTATGATACATATAACGATGAATTTATTGAAAAAATATACCAGAATTCTAGGTTTGATGTTGGAGGAATTGCAATATCAGAAAAAACAAAAAAACCTTCCTATATTGCATACTACGGTGAAAAACCTGAAAAGGTATGGCTAGATTCAGATCTTGAGAATGTCTATTCATCAATTGAAGCAGCATTTCCACAAGAAAAAGTCTCGATCGGGAGCTGGACTAAAAACGAAGATAAAGCAATCGTAACAACTTGGAGTGATAAAAATCCAGGTGAAATGTATTTTTATGACAGGAATACAGGTGCAATATCTTTGATAGCAAAATCAAGACCATGGATCGATAAAAATCAAATGTCATCAATGATACCAATAGAATTTGTTGCAAGGGATGGGTTGCTTATAAATGGCTATCTTACTGTTCCTGCAAACTCAAATGGTAAAAATTTACCATTGATTGTTAATCCTCACGGCGGTCCCAATGCACGTGACTATTGGGGATATAATCCTGAGCATCAATTTTTTGCATCTAGAGGTTATGCTGTATTGAGTATGAATTTTAGAGGTTCTACTGGATATGGTAGAAAGCATGTTAAATCTGCTAACAGAGAGTGGGGAAGAAAAATGCAGGATGACGTTACTGATTCTGTTAACTGGGCAATAAATGAAGGAATTGCTAACCCAGATAAGGTATGTATTCATGGAGCTAGTTACGGTGGTTATGCAGTTATGGCTGGTATTACTAAAACTCCAGATATGTACAAATGTGCTGTTAATTACGTTGGTGTAACAGATATGAAATTAATGTTCTCTGAAAGACCAAAGGTGTGGGAGATATGGGATGAGCAGCAAAAAATAGAGGTTGGAGACTATTCAAATGAAAAAGATTACCTCGATGATGTTTCTCCGATAAATATGGTAGATCAAATAAAAACACCTTTATACATAGTTCATGGAAAACTAGACTGGAGGGTAGATATAAAACATGCCCAGGTTTTGAAAAAAGAACTTATAAAAGCAGGTAAAAAAGAAGGAGAAGACTTCTGGTGGATGGTTAAAGGTGACGAAGGCCACGGGTTTGTGAAAGAAGCAAATAAGCTTGAACTTTACACAGAACTTGAAAAGTTTTACGCCACTTACTTAGACTAGAAAGAGCTTATATTAGTTTGGCTTTTTCCAAGAATTAAGCCGTGTACATCTGAGGTACCCTCGTAAGTATTTACAGCCTCTAAATTCATACAGTGACGAATAATATGGTATTCGTCACTGATACCATTGCCTCCGTGAATATCTCTTGACTCTCTTGCTATATCTAAGCCCTTCTGGCAGTTATTCCTTTTAACCAACGAGATCATTTCAGGCCTCATTTTATTATCATCAATAAGCCTTCCAACTCGAAGCACACCTTGAATGCCTAAAGCTATATCTGTTTGCATGTTAGCAAGTTTCATTTGAACAAGTTGTTTTGAAGCAAGCGGCTTTCCAAATTGAATCCTATCCATCGTATACTCCAAGGATGCATTCCAGCAAAATTCTGCAGCACCCATAGCACCCCAGGCTATTCCATATCTAGCCATGTTTAAACAAGAAAAAGGGCCTTTAAAACTTTGAACTTCAGGTAGAATTTTTTCATCAGCTACAAAAACATCATCTAAAAATATTTGCCCGGTAATTGATGCTCTCAATGAAAACTTTCCTTCTAGCTTTGGTGTATTTAAACCATCCACTCCTCTATCAACAATAAAGCCTCTTAAGATACCCTGCTCATCTTTCGCCCAAATAATAAGAACATCAGCTATCGGTGAATTAGTTATCCAGGTCTTAGAACCATTTAAGATATAGCCGCCATCTACTTTTTTTGCATTAGTTTTCATAGAACCAGGATCAGAACCTGCGTCGGGCTCTGTAAGACCAAAACAGCCTATCAGCTCACCTTTTGCCATTTGAGGTAAGTAAAATTCTTTTTGTTCTTCAGACCCAAATTTATGAATAGCATGCATAGCCAATGAAGTCTGGACACTAAAGGCAGATCTATAACTCGAGTCTACTCTTTCAATCTCTCTAGCAATAAGACCATATGACACATAGTTAGTCCCGGCGCATCCATAGCCGTCTATTGGTGCACCTAAAAAACCAAGCTGGCCCATTTCTTTATAAATAGATTTATTAAATATTTCATTCCTATTAGCATCTAATATTCTTGGCATTAATTCATTTTGGCAATAATCTCTTGCAGATTTTTGAATACTGAGCTCTTCATCAGTTAACTGCTCGTCTAATAATAAAATATCTTGAATGGTCATAATTTATATCCTCTCTATTCTTATAATACCAAATCTTGGTGAAGAATAAGTAATTGAATCTTTGTCTAATTCGCTTTTAACAATTCTTATCATTTCGACACTGTTGCCACAAATAATAATAAGAGGTATCTCATTTTGATATTGATATACAAAATTAAGAATAATACCCTGAACATCGAAATGTCTTTCCCCATGAAGATCTAGATGTGTAATACCCCTTTCTTGAAAAACGTTCATGAACTATTATTACATTCCTAATTAATAAAATAAAAATAATGGCTAAACTTCAT
>JABIEF010000035.1 GCA_018651345.1 Rhodobiaceae bacterium | reverse complement strand
TAAATGAATTAAATTTAGTTAAAGAGCTTTCTCAACAATTGCCCATATATACTCTTTCTGAAATTCTAGGTACCCCAGAGTCAGATAGGCAAAAACTAGTTGAGTGGATGGAATTTCTAGAATTAGCTCAGTATTTTACTTACGAACAGATTAAACAGAATGAAGAGGGAGTTACTGATACCTCTCCTGACCCCGCACTCATTGATATGTTTAATAATATGATTGAGGAAATGTTTGATTATGGTAGATATATCCTTAATCAAAAAAGAGAAAATCCAAAAGATGATTTACTTAGCGCCATCGCTAACGCCCAAATAGAAGGAGAGGAATTATCACCTGAATTTCTTGACGGCTCTTGGTTGTTAATCATATTTGCTGGAAACGATACAACTAGAAATACGATGAGTGGCGGCATTAAATTATTAAATGATAATCCATATCAAAAAAAATTAATCCTTGAAGACTCTGAAAGAATAACAGGCCTAATAAATGAAACTGTTAGATATGTATCCCCAGTAATTCATATGAGAAGAACATCTTTAGAGGAGACGGAGATAGGGGGGCAAAAAATAGGGCCCTATGAAAAGATTGCGCTTTGGTACGGGGCAGCTAACAGAGATCCTGATATTTTTGATCGTCCAGATGAATTTAATATCTTAAGAAGTAATGCAGACAAGCATCTTGCTTTTGGAGTTGGTAGGCATACCTGTTTAGGCAAGCCAGTGGCATTGATGCAGCTCAGGGAATTTTTCTCTCAATTCTTATCCAGATTTCCAGATTACAAAGTAACAGGTGATTGGAAGGTTGCACCAAATAATTTTGTGCATGCAATTCAGGAACTGCCTGTAAGGTTAAAGTAAGTTACCTTTTTATAAAAAAAGCTATTTTTTTATTTAGAGCCTTTACATTTCCTGTTTTATCTACTTTAATATCAACGTCGTGATTTGGTCCTATTGCCGCGACATTAAAGAAGGTGCTAAAACGGAAGTTATTCCCAGGATTTAACATTAACGAAATGGAGTTTTTCTATGAAAAAACTGTATGTGAACGTTCGTTATTTAATTGTTCCTGTGATGACAGTTACAACTATTATCGGACTATTTATTGGTGGTATTTATGCCTGGATAGGAGTTTTCTTATTTGGTATCAATACAATACTTGATACTCTAACAAAAGATATTCATCTAAAGGCAGATTTTGATGAAGATGGAAATTCTTATGGGATTAAAATTTTTCAATATTCTGTAATGTATCTTATGTTACCTATATTCATAATTCTCCAATTAGCCCTAGCTAACAACTTATATAAATTTATATATTTAGAAGTTTTGGAAATTAGTGAGCTAGTTGGTTCTATATTATCTTGTGGTTTATGGGCAGGGCTCGGAATCATATATGGGCATGAATTGTCACATAATAAAAGAGAGGGATTCAATGTATCCAGAGCCATTATGGCACTTAGTGGGGCATCTCACTTTACTTATGCACACGTATACAATCATCATCTCGATCTTGGTCATGAAGACGATCCTGCAACAGCGCCAAGAGGAAGGAATGTTTATGCACATGCATGGTTGTCCCATGCCGGCCAATCCAAGTTCTCCTATGACTTAGAAAACGCAAAATTAAAAAAACTAAATAAAAGTTTTTTTTCCTTACAGAATAAATGGTTGCTAGGTTATTTGTATAGCTTGCCATCAATTATTCTTTTTGTGTGGAGCGGAGGATTAGTTGGAGTTATTGCGTTATTTATTGTTTGGGTTATTTCAAATTTTCTTTTAGAAGCTCTAAATTTTATGGGTCATTACGGTTTAATTAGAGAAACTGGAAAGCCAGTAGAGCACAGGCACTCATGGGATAACGACAATTTATTTACAAGTTGGTTCTTTATTGAAATTGGAAGACAGTGTGATCATCATGTAAGAGGTGAAACATATTTTTGGGAGCTAGATGATGTGAAAGGGCCTAATTATGGTATCGGGTATTTTTCTTTGTTTGTTTTAGCTCTAATACCTAGTTTGTTTAGAAAGTTTACCCAAAAACATCTTGATAACTGGGATCAGAATTATGCTACTGGCGCTGAAAAGGAAATTGTCAATAAATATTATGTTAATGAGCTTCTACAAAAGGCATCCAAATAATGTTTAAGAATTTTTTTAACAAAAAAAAGAGCTTTGCTGTGAATATTTTTCCTGGTGATCAGGAGATAAGTATTTCTAGAGGTGAAACTCTTCTAGCAGGAGCTTTAAGGTCTGGTTTGGCCTGGCCTCATAAATGTCAGGTTGGCAGTTGTGGAAGATGCAGATGTAAAATTCTTGAGGGCAAGATAAGACCAGAAATTGACTTTAATTACGTCTTAGATCCTGTAGATGTTGCATCAGGTTTTGTGCTTGCATGCCAATCTACTGCTAAAACAGATATCAAGGTCTCAGTCGATTTAACACATAAAAGGAAATAATAATGAAAAATTTTTTAGGATTTATAGCAATGTTTGCATGGACGCTCCTTGCAGGTGTGTCTTTATATTTATCAGAGATATTTAGTCTGCATACTGATATTTTATGGGCAATATTAATTGCTTCAATTTTGCTGCTAGTACATGTAATTAATTTAATACTGTACTTCAAAATAACTGGTGATAACCCATATAAATGGAAGGTTAATCAGTAAAAGCATGATTCTTGGATTAGTTATTAGCTTATTCTTTATAAGAACTCAGCCCCCCCGCTGAATGTTAATAACTAATCCATTTTTATATAATTAGATATTAGAAATCGTTATGGAATAGTATTTTATTAAGGCTGTCTTGAATGATGGTGGCCTGAGGTAGAATCGAACTACCGACACAAGGATTTTCAATCCTTTGCTCTACCGACTGAGCTATCAGGCCTTAGTGAAACTGGATTATAGAAAAGATTTCACTTAATGTCATTAAGATTAAATTTTTAATTATTTAAGTTCTTACCTTTTCATTGCTTGGGTCATAAAG
>JABIEF010000034.1 GCA_018651345.1 Rhodobiaceae bacterium | reverse complement strand
GCTGTTATATTGTTTCAAATGGGTTCAGGTCCAGTCAAAGGATTTGCTGTTACCTTGGCCATAGGAATATTAACATCTTTATTCACAGCGTTCACGGTAACAAGATTAATTGTATCTATATGGTTAAAAAAATATAGACCAAAAGCTTTACCTATATAAAAGGCAGTTTATTATGAAATTTCCAATAAGATTGATAAGAAATAATACCGATATTAAATTTTTATCGTATAGAAAAGTTTGTTTTATCATTTCATCTTTGTTGATTGCAATTTCGATATCTTTTTTATTTTTGAAGGGCCTTAATTATGGCATTGATTTTAAGGGTGGTACATTAATTGAAATTCAAAAGATTACTGGTGATGCAGATGTGGGCCACATAAGAGAATTAATAAAAAATATAGATATTGGTGATGTTCAAATACAAGAGTTTGGTAATAGTACCGATGTATTGATACGTGTTGAACAGCAGATGGGCGGCGATTCTGCGCAACAAAATGTCATTAAGCTGGTTAAAGGGGTGATAGGAAGTCAATATGAATTTAGACGAGTCGAGGTTGTTGGTCCAAAAGTTTCATCTGAATTGATTTATAGTGGCATATTGGCTGTATTACTGGCAATAGTAGCTGTGGTATTATATATATGGTTTAGATTTGAATGGCAGTTTAGTATCGGGGCTATGTTAGCTTTAATGCATGATATCATAATAACTATAGGATTATTTTCTATTTTACAGCTAGAATTTAATCTTTCAATTATTGCTGCTATTTTAACAATTGTTGGTTATTCACTTAATGATACCGTTGTTGTTTATGATAGGATTCGTGAAGAATTAAGAAAATATAAATCTATGAATTTTCTGGATTTACTAAATTTGGCTGTCAACGCTACATTATCTAGAACTACAATTACTTCTGTTACAACAATATTAGCATTGTTATCGCTTTATATTTTTGGAGGCGAGGTTATTCGAGGCTTTACATTTGCAATGATTTGGGGTGTAATTATAGGAACATATTCTTCTATATTTATAGCAGCTCCTGTATTGCTGTATTTAAATATAAAAAGAGATTGGTCTGATAGTTAATTGACTTTAATTGGGCTAAAATATTAAATTTTAATCCACGCCTCGATATCACGCAATGCTCTTTCTGATATTAATTTCTTTTTATGCGCAGTTTTTTCTTTCTTGGATAACTTTGGTATATTGTCGTTAGATATTGATTCTATCAGGCCATAATTAATATTCATTGGTTGAAAATATACACTATTATCCTTCTTATCTTTTAATTCAGTTGTTATGTAATCTAACAACGATCCTAATGCAGTTGATTTAGGGGGGGTAACTATTTTTTTATTTAATATTTTTGAAGCCATAAATTTTCCTGCTAATAGCCCAATAGACGCAGATTCAACATAGCCTTCCACACCTGTTATTTGTCCGGCAAATTTTATTCTCTTGTCACTAGATAAGCTTAAATCCTTTTCAAGCAAAATAGGGCTTTTAATATAAGTATTTCTATGCATTCCACCAAGTCTTGCAAATTTAGCATCCTCTAATCCAGGAATATTTTTAAGCACACCTATTTGTTGGTTATATTTTAACTTTGTTTGAAACCCTACTATGTTGTAAAGAGTTCCCTCTTGGTTATCTTGCCTTAACTGGACGACAGCATAGGGTTTTGTGTGAGGATCGTGTTTATTTGTCAAACCAACAGGCTTCATTGGGCCATACCTTAATGTTTCCTTTCCTCTCTTGGCCATTACTTCTATCGGTAGACAGCCTTCAAAATATGGAGTTGATAATTCCCAATCATGAAATTCTGTAGATTCCCCGGTAAGAAGGTCGTCAATAAATTGAAAGTATTGTTTTTCATTCATTGGACAATTGATATAGTCTAGACCATTACCACCGGGGCCAATTTTATCATATCTTGACTGATACCAACATACATCCATATTAATTGATTCTTTGTAAATAATTGGAGCTATAGCGTCAAAGAAAGCTAACGATTCAGCATTAGTTTTCTTTAGTATATATCCTGATAAATGTTCAGATGTTAGAGGTCCAGATGATATAATAATATTCTTCCACTCAACTGGAACTTCTTTTACTTCTTCATTTCTAATCTCTAAAAGAGGGTGATTATAGAGTGTATTGCTCACATTTAATGAAAACTTTTCCCTATCAACAGCAAGAGCAGAACCTGCAGGAACTTTATTTTGATCTGCTGCTGACATTATTAATGAATTACAAGCCCGCATTTCTTGATGTAATAGTCCAACGGCATTGGCCTCATAATCATCTGATCTAAATGAATTAGAGCATACAAGCTCTGCTAGTTGAGAAGTTTTATGTGCAGGCGTTTCTACAATTGGTCTCATTTCATGTAATATTACTTTGATGTTATTATTGATAAGTTGCCACGCTGCTTCAGATCCAGCAAGACCACCACCAATTATATGTACTATATCATTATCCATCGTTACGTTTGCTAATTATTTAATTATATTTAAATGTTTTATGTTCTATATATATATTATGAAAATTCTAAATTATATAAAAATATTACCATTATTTGGATTATTAATATTTTTATTCGGATGCACCGGTAAATATTCTCCAATGAATTCTAAATATATTACTCTTGATAACTATATTGAATTCAATAAGCTGAGCCCGATTAATGATTTTGATTTAACTGTTTGCTCTGGGTATAACTGTAATTTCATAACAAACATAAAATTTACCAATCAAGATATCCAAGAGATTTCTAATATGTTTTTAACTGGTATTAGAAGTGCGGAGCAAGAAAGATTAATGATAGCTAAAGCCATTGGAAAAATGGAACAAATAACCGGATTGATTGTTGGTACAAATATTGATAATGGAGGAGTTCTAGAGAATAAATATATAGGCGATATTACCAGACAAGATTGCGTTGATGAATCTTCGACTACAACAAATTATTTAAAATACTTAGTTGATTTAGAATTAGTTTATTATCACGATATTCAAATACCACAATCTAGAGGGGCCTTAATTGACGGTCGTTGGCCACATTTTACTGCTGTTATAAAGGACAAACAAACTAGTGAGCAATTTGCTATTGATTCTTGGTACTTAGATAATGGTCAACCTCCTGTGGTGATGCCATTAAAGGATTGGGTTTTTGATTGGAGGAAAGCATCGGAAATTAGATCTAAATTTATGGAAGAAAATAATCTTTAAGATACATACCGGTGTAACTTTTTTTGTTATCCGATAGCTCTTTTGGAGTACCGTATCCAACTAACTCACCTCCTTTTTCTCCACCTTCAGGTCCTAAATCTACTATCCAATCAGCTGTTTTTATTACTTCAAGGTTGTGTTCTATGGTAATTACAGTATTTCCTTGATCCACTAGTTCATGAAGTATGTCTAATAGCTTTGAAACATCATGAAAGTGGAGACCCGTCGTTGGCTCGTCTAATATATATATAGTTTTGCCTGTTGAACGTTTAGCTAGCTCCTTTGATAATTTTATTCTCTGCGCTTCTCCTCCGGATATAGTTGTTGCACGCTGTCCAATCTTAATGTAACCAAGGCCAACCCTGTCAAGCATTAATAGTTTATCTCTAATCGATGGAATAGCTTTAAAAAAATCTATTCCCTCTGTAACACTTAGGTCTAATATATCGGATATATTTTTATTTTTATAAGTTACTTCAAGCGTTTCTCTGTTATATCTTTTGCCATTGCAACTGTCACAAGTAATATAGACATCTGATAAGAAATGCATTTCAATTTTGATTACACCATCGCCTTCACATTTATGACAACGTCCTCCTTTTACATTAAATGAAAATCTACCTGATTTGTAACCACGTGTTTTCGATTCAGGTAAAGATGCATACCAGTCTCTAATTGGAGTAAATGTTCCAGTATAAGTTGCTGGGTTTGATCTTGGTGTTCTTCCTATTGGTGATTGGTTTATTTCGATTATTTTGTCTATGTGTTCTGACCCCTCAATCGAGATATATTTTTCTGGAATATTAGAATTTTTATTTATTTTCTTGGCTAATGCCCTGTATAAAGTTCCGTTAATTAATGTTGACTTTCCAGAACCAGAAACACCTGTAACACAGATAAATTTATTTAAAGGAAATGTAACGTCTAGGTTTTTTAAGTTATTTCCTGAAGCACCTTTTATTATTATCGCTTTTGTATGGTCAATTTTTCTTGATACAGGTATATTTATTTGAAGTTCTTTGCTTAGGTACTTTCCTGTAATTGAATTTTTATTTTTAATTATATCACTAACTTTACCTTGCGCAACGATATAGCCTCCATTAACACCGGCTTCAATACCAATATCAACTATATGGTCAGCATTTCTTATAGAATCTTCATCATGTTCAACAATAATAACTGTATTACCAAGGTCTTTTAATTTTTTTAAGGTTCCTAATAACCTTGAATTATCTCTTTGATGTAAGCCTATTGAAGGCTCATCTAGAACATAAAGAACTCCACAAAGACCCGACCCTATTTGACTAGCCAGCCTTATCCTTTGCGCCTCTCCGCCTGATAACGTTGTTGAAGATCTTGATAATGTTAAATATTCTAATCCAACCTCGTTAAGAAAATTTAATCTATCTAGTATTTCTTTTAAAAGAGGTTTTGCGATAATCCTGTGATTATCGCTCATGCTCTCTTGTATCAGTGTATGCCAATTCAGGGCATCGTTTATAGATAGATCGGTTACCTCACTAATATCTTTTCCGTCTATTTTAACGCATAAAGATTCTTCATTAAGCCTTTTACCATTACATTTTTTACATGGGCTTAGTGATTGATATTTAGCATATTCATTGAAGGATTTTTTACCTCTATATAATTTAATTTTTTTATTTAAATTATTAATTATACCTTCAAAACTTTTATCAATAATAATGTTCTTACCATCCGCATGTTCTTTCTCATTAGAATACTTAAATTTAATTTTTTCATTATTTGTTCCATATAAAATAATATGATGAACTGTTTCTGGTAATTTATTCCATGGAGTATCTAATCTAAATTTATAAGCAACACTTAAAGATTTTAATGTTTCTAAATACAAAGGTGACGAATATCCTTTCCACGGGAGTATTGCGCCATCTTTTATCGTTAAATTCTCATCGGGAATAATTTTTAGCGGATCAATTGAATAAATATAACCTAGTCCGTCGCAACTTTTACAAGCACCGTGTGGGCTATTAAAAGAAAATAATCTTGGTTCAATTTCTGTTAGAGTAAAACCTGAAACAGGGCATGCAAATTTAGTTGAGAAAACTATTCTCTTGTGTGTATGATTCTTTGAATAACCTAATGATTTAAGTTCATTCTCATTTATTTTTTCTTCTGGAAATTCAATAATAATATTATCAGTGGACATGTTTAATGCTGTTTCTAGGGAATCTTCAATTCTTGATTTGTCTGTATTGCCTCCCACAAGTCTATCGATAACGATATCAATGTCGTGATTTACATTTTTATTAAGTGCCGGAACTTCGTTTAATAGATAAAAGATACCGTCGATCTTTACTCTTTGGAAGCCATTTTTCTTGATTGTCTGAATTTCTTTTTGAAACTCACCTTTTCTATTATTTACTAATGGGGCAAGTATTAGATATTTACTATTATTTTTAATTTTTAATATTTGGTCAATCATTTCAGTTATAGATTGGCTAGTTATTGGAAGTCCTGTTGTTGGTGAATGAGGAATGCCTATACGTGCGAATAATACTCTCATGTAATCGTATATTTCGGTTGCTGTACCAACTGTCGATCGAGGGTTCTTGGATGTAGTTTTTTGTTCTATAGAGATTGCCGGTGATAATCCGTCTATTTGTTCAACATTGGGTTTCTCCATCATTTCAAGAAACTGCCTGGCATAAGAGGATAAGCTTTCAACATATCTCCTTTGCCCTTCGGCATAGATTGTATCAAAAGCTAAGCTTGACTTCCCTGAGCCTGACAAACCAGTAAACACTATGATTTTATCTTTAGGTATATTTAAATCTATATTTTTGAGATTATGCTCGTTTGCACCTTTAATTTTTATATATTTTTGAATAGTACTGTCCAATATAAATTTTATATATATAATATATAGTAATACTAACGACCTATTCAATTGTTAAAAGTTATTTTTTATTTCATTTTAATTAATTTATGTGTATATTTTAATATAGGTTTTTCTATTATTTTAATTTATTTTTTATATGAAAGGTTTTTTTATGGCTGGAAGCATTAATAAGGTTACATTAATTGGCAGACTTGGCAATGATCCAGACGTTAGATCAACCCAAGATGGCAGAAGTATTGTTAATCTTAGCGTTGCTACATCAGAAACATGGAAAGATAAAAATTCAGGAGAAAAAAGAGAAAAAACTGAATGGCATAGAGTTGTAATATTTAACGAAGGTCTTGGTAAAATTGCACAGCAATATCTTAACAAAGGTTCTAAAGTTTACCTTGAAGGTCAATTGCAAACAAGAAAATGGGAAGACAAGTCAGGGCAGGAAAAATATACTACTGAAGTTGTAATTCAAAACTATAGTGGTAACTTAACTCTCTTAGATTCCCGAAATGACAATTCTTCTCAAAATTCTCAAATTTCTGACAATAAGAATGATTTTAATGATACTTCGTCAAAAATTGAAGAAAATAATGAGTTTGATGACGAAATACCCTTTTAATTTAATAAAATTCTATTTTTTTAACAACTGATATCAATAAATCAATATAATTATGCTTATTGATTATAAGATTCTCTATTTTTTTGATATTATATAATTACAAAAAATGATTCGTTTATATTAATATGTTTATAATCTAAATATTAGAAGCGGTAATAAATTGTCAGAAGATACAAACGATACTGAAATAAAAGATAATCCTTTCGGTGTCATACCTATATCAATAGAAAATGAAATGAGTAGATCGTATCTTGATTACGCCATGAGCGTTATCGTTTCTAGAGCTATTCCAGATGTAAGAGATGGTTTGAAACCTGTGCATAGAAGAATTTTGTATTCTATGCATCAGATGGGACTAGAATCTAGTAAATCTTATCGTAAATCAGCTCGTGTTGTTGGTGATGTTATAGGTAGATATCATCCTCATGGGGATACTGCAGTTTACGAAGCGATGGTTCGTATGGCTCAACCATTTTCTATGAGAGAGACACTTGTAGATGGCCAGGGTAATTTTGGTTCAATAGATGGCGATAGACCAGCTGCTATGAGGTATACAGAATGTAGATTGCAGAAAATTTCTTCTCATTTATTACAAGATATTGATAAAAATTGTGTGACATTTCAAGATAATTATGATGGTTCAGAGAGTGAACCAGTAGTATTGCCTGCTAAATATCCTAATTTATTGGTAAATGGTGCTGGCGGCATTGCGGTTGGTATGGCTACAAATATTCCTCCACATAATCTTGGTGAAGTAATTAATGCTGCTAAGGCTTTGTTAAAAGATAGTACACTTTCTGATATTGACTTAGAGGAGTTAATTCCAGGACCCGATTTTCCTACAGGAGGAATTATTATTGGCAGATCAGGGATTAGAAGCGCTCAAGCAACTGGCAGAGGATCCGTGGTTATGCGCGGTGTTGCATCGGTTGAAGAGGTTAAAAATAATAAAAGTGCCATCATAATCACCGAGATACCTTATCAAGTTAACAAATCTAATTTAATTGAAAAGATAGCTGATTTAGTTCGTGATAAAAGAGTTGAGGGTATTTCTGATATTAGAGATGTTTCTGATAGGCATGGAATTAGAGTTGTTATAGAATTAAAAAGAGATTCTGAAGCTGATGTTATTTTAAATCAATTATATAAATTTACACCCTTACAATCTTCATTTGGTTGCAATATGGTCACCTTAAATGGTGGAAAGCCAGAACTCTTATCGCTAAGGAAAATCTTAGTTGCTTTCTTAGAATTTAGAGTTGAAATAGTAACAAAAAGAAGTCTTTTTCTTCTAAACAAAGCAAGAGATAGAGCTCATGTATTAGTTGGTCTGGCTATAGCTGTTGCAAATATTGATGAGGTAATAAAAGTTGTCAGATCTGCACCTGATCCAGCTAGTGCAAGATCTTCTCTTATGGATAGAAAGTGGTCTGCCAAAGGAGTGGAAGAATTAGTTCTATTGATTGCTGACCCAAGGCATAATGTTGATAAAGATGGATTCTATGTTTTATCGAGAGAGCAGACTCAAGCAATACTTGATCTTAGATTACAGCGTTTAACAGGGCTTGGAAGAAATGAAATTTCAGATGAACTTAATTCAATTGGTGCTGATATTCAAAAATATTTGGATATATTAGGTAGCCGTGAAATTTTAGAAAATATCATAATAAATGAACTTGATGAAGTTAAGAAAAACCATGCTTCCCCAAGATTAACGCAAATATCAGATATAGAATTAGATGTAGATGATGAAGATCTTATTCAAAAAGAAGATGTTGTAATAACTGTTAGCCATAAAGGTTACATCAAAAGAGTTCCGCTCTCGACATACAGATCTCAAAGGAGAGGTGGAAAAGGTCGCTCTGGAATGGCTACTAGAGATGAAGATTTTGTAACAAAAATTTTCGTTGAAAATACACATACACCAATTTTATTTTTCTCTTCTACTGGTATGGTTTATAAAATGAAAGTTTGGAAACTTCCGGTTGGAACCCCTACATCAAAGGGTAAGGCAATGATTAATATTTTACCACTAAAATTGGATGAAAGTATTACAACAATAATGCCACTACCAGAAGACGAAACAACATGGGAGAATTTATTTTTAATGTTTACAACTGCCTCTGGGGGTGTGCGTAGGAATAAATTAAGTGACTTCGTTGATGTTAGATCGAATGGTAAGATAGCAATGAAACTTAATTTAGGAGATTCAATAATAGCTGTTGAGACTTGTGATGAAGATGAAGACCTCATGATAACAACGTTACTGGGTCAGTGCATAAGATTTAAAATTACTGATGTAAGGGTTTTTGTTGGCAGGGCTTCTACAGGCGTTAGAGGTATTCGACTCTCAAAAGGTGATCGAGCAATTAATGCTTCGATTATCAAGGGTTACGAAGCAACGCCATCAGAAAGATTGGCATATTTAAAGATGAGTCGTGCTGTGCGCGGTGATATTGAAAATGTTTCAGATGAAATTATTGAAGATGAATCTAGTAATTTATCTGAAATTTCAGAAGAAAAGTACGCATCTATGGGGGCTTCTGAGCAATTTATCTTATCTGTTTCACAAAATGGATATGGAAAAAGAACATCTTCTTATGAATATAGGGTGTCGGGTAGGGGTGGAAAAGGAATTATTGCAATGACTGTAAATAATCGTAATGGTCATGTGGCTACTACCTTCCCAGTAGACGAAGATAATCAGATAATCCTAGTAACAGACGGCGGCCAATTAATAAGATGCCCCATTAATGATATTCGTATTGCGTCACGTTCAACCCAAGGTGTAACAATATTCGATATAGATGGTGATGAAAAAGTAGTTTCTGTTGAAAGAGTTGGAGATTTAGATGACGATCCAATTGAAGGAGATGAGTAGCTATGGGTAAATCAGTATTTTTCCCTGGTACATTTGACCCAATTACCTTTGGGCATTTAGATATTATTAAAAATGCTATAAGCATATTTGATCGTTTAATTATTGGAATCGGAGAACATCACGATAAATCTTCGTTGATTAACGTTGAAAATAGGCTGTCTTTAATAAAAGAATCGTTGAATGACTATCAAGTTAAGTTGGATAATATTGATATTATTATATTTAATGGTTTGTTAGTTGATGTCTTAGAAAAAAATAAATGTAATGTTATAATTAGAGGTGTTAGGGATGCTGCTGATCTTAACTATGAATTAAAATTATCACATACAAACAGTATGTTATCAAATGATATTAAGACAATATTTATGCCAACAAATAATGAATACAGCTATATATCCTCAACAATAGTAAAGCAAATACATAATTTAGGTGGGGACATATCACAGTTTGTGCCCAAAAATGTTATTACCTTTTTAAATGATGTCTAGTAATGAATAATTTTCTATTATACAAAGTAAAACATATGAAATTAATTTTTAATTTTTTTTTAGTTATAGTATTTAGTTTAATAATAATTAATAAAGCGAGTGCCATGAGTAATACAAAAGAACAGTTAGTAATTGAGTTAAAAGATGGGAATGTTGTAATCGATCTAAGAGAAGATCTTGCCCCTAAACATGTTGAGAGAATAAAGAAGTTAACAAATGAAGGTTTTTACGACAATATAATATTTCACAGAGTTATCGATGGATTTATGGCTCAAACTGGTGATCCTACCGGTACCGGTATGGGTGGATCAGATTATCCAGATTTACCAGCAGAATTCACACCAGAACCCTTTGAACGTGGTGCCATAGGTATGGCTCGTTCGCAAAGTCCTAATAGTGCTAACAGTCAATTTTTTATCTGCTTTAAAGCTGCACGTTTTTTAGACAACCAATACACGGTATGGGGTAATGTGGTGGAAGGAATGGAATATGTTGACAATATTGAACAAGGTGAACCTCCTGAGTACCCTGATAAAATTATAAAAATGTCTATTATTTCCTCTGATGATTAATAGTATAAAAATAAGTAATGTAAGTTGGATATAGAAGATTTTAATTTTTTGTTAGACGAATCTTCGATTGCTTTATATCCAAGTGAGCCTCGAGATAATTCAAAGTTACTCTGCCTTAAGAAGGGCGGTACATTAACGGATTCATATTTTTATAATTTACCCGATCTTCTGGATAAAGGCGATACTATAGTTATTAATGAAACTAAAGTTATACCAACGCTTCTAGAAGGATGCCGTTATAGGGGTGTAAATAAAGCAAATATTAGTATTAATTTAATAAAAAAAATAAATTCACATAGTTGGGATGTATTGTTAAAGCCTTTAAGAAAAATACAAGTTAATGATAGTATTGAGTTTGAAAAAATTGTTGGTTTTACTAAAGTACATGCAAAAGTTATAAGTATTAATGATGAGAATATAGTTAGGATACAATTTAATATCGTTTCATTAATGTTAGATGAGTGGATACAAAATATTGGAAGCGTTCCTTTGCCTCCATATATAAAATCAAAAAGACCTATTGATGAAGCTGATATTAATTCTTATCAAACTATATACGCAAAGGATAACGGTTCAGTTGCAGCTCCCACAGCAGGTCTACACTTTACAGATAATGTAATGGACAAATTGAAGGCTAAGGGAGTTAATATCTGTAAATTAACATTACATGTTGGAATTGGAACGTTCCTTCCAATTAAAGTTGATGATATTTTAACGCACAAAATGCATTCTGAATGGGGTCGATTAGATTCTGATAATGTTGATATTTTAAATA
Organism: Rhodobiaceae bacterium; assembly: GCA_018651345.1. Lineage (GTDB taxonomy): Bacteria > Pseudomonadota > Alphaproteobacteria > Rhizobiales > TMED25 > CAJIYR01. Next base: position 7,031 of record JABIEF010000034.1, on the reverse strand, counting down.
ATACAAAAAAAAATAGAAAAAAAATCATAGCAGTTGGAACAACATCCCTAAGATTATTAGAATCTTCTTGTGATGATAATGGTTTGTTCTCTCCTTACGAGGGTGAAACTGATATTTATATTACTCCAGGTTATAATTTTAGAGCGATTGACGCTTTAATTACAAATTTTCATCTTCCAAAATCTTCTTTGTTTGTTTTGGTCGCATCCTTATATGGCCTTAAGAATATTAAGAATGCATACAAGCATGCTATTGATAATATGTATAGATTCTACTCTTACGGTGACGTCTGTTTTATAGAAAAGAATTATTAATATGAAATTTGAGATTAATAAAGTTGATAATAATGCTCGCAGTGGAAAAATAATGTTAGAACATGGGGTTGTTAATACTCCCGCGTTTATGCCTGTAGGTACTTCTGGTACTGTGAAAGCTATGTTAACAGATACTGTTAAAGAAACTGGGTCAGAAATTATTTTAGGAAATACTTATCATCTAATGTTAAGGCCAGGTATGTCTGTTATAGAAAAAGCTGGTGGATTAAACAGCTTTATGAATTGGGAGGGCCCGATACTAACAGATTCAGGTGGATTTCAAATTATGTCCTTATCAAAATTATGCAAAATATCAAACGACGGGGTAAGGTTTCAATCTCATATCGATGGAAGAGAATTTTTTTTAGATTCAAAATTATCCATGGAAATACAAAATTTTATTGGTTCAGATATACATATGATATTTGACCAATGCATTAAATACCCTTCTTCATATGATGATGTTAAATCTGCAATGGAACTGTCTTTAAAATGGGCCGAATCATCTAAAAATTCTTTTTTTAACAAAAAAGGTAGAGGATTATTTGGTATAGTGCAGGGTGGAGTTGACGCTCAATTAAGAAAGATTTCATCCAAAGAATTAATCGATATTAGTTTTGATGGCTATGCAATCGGCGGTTTGGCTGTAGGAGAAGGCCAAGAACTCATGCTTGCTACATTAGATTGTACGCTTCCTTATTTACCGTCAGATAAGCCAAGGTACTTAATGGGAGTTGGAACGCCTCAGGATATAGTTGAATCTGTTACAAGGGGAGTGGATATGTTTGATTGTGTGATGCCAACAAGAGCTGGTAGACATGGCCAGGCTTTTACAAAAAATGGTAAAATTAATATTAGAAATGCAAAATATGCAGAAGACAATAGACCTTTAGATGAAGAGAGTGATTGTGAAGCTAGTAATGCTTATTCGCGATCTTATTTGCATCACTTGTTTAAATCAAAAGAAATTCTAGGGGCTATGTTGCTAAGTTGGTCAAATATCTCGTATTATCAACATTTAATGCAGGACTTAAGATTTGCAATAAACGAAGGTAATTTAGTTGAAACTGTTAACAATATGTATGATAACTGGATAAAAAAAAATAATATCTAGTAATATAAATTTTATATTATTATATATAGTATTTAGATAAAGATACATCTATAAGTAGCTTTATATATATGACCTTTTAGGGCCCTTAGCTCAGTTGGTAGAGCAGTTGACTTTTAATCAATTTGTCGTAGGTTCGATTCCTACAGGGCCCACCATCTTAATAAATAATTATTGTAATCTAATGCATTTATTATTTTCCTTTACAAACTTAATACTTAATGCAACGATTTCAGTTCGTAATACGTATGTTTTGAATTAAGTATAATTAAAGGGAGGCTTTAAAATGAAATTTAAAATATTATCAGTTGCATTATTATCTAGCGTGTTATCGTTGGGAACAGCAAGTGCAACAGAATTTATGTCAATAGGCACAGGTGGTCCTACAGGTGTTTATTTCCAGGTTGGCAATGCTGTATGCCAAATGGTTCATCGTGAAGCTGCTGAAGGTAGAAGCTCAGGCAGACAACATGGTTATAGATGTTCTGCACCATCAACAGCAGGGTCTATTTATAATATTAAAAATATTGAATCAGGTGAATTACAATTTGGGGTAGCTCAATCTGACTGGCAATATCATGCAACTAATGGAACTTCTAAATTTGAGGGTGCAAAAGTTGATGATTTAAGATCTGTTTTTTCAGTGCATCCAGAACCGTTTCAAATACTTGTTGGAAAAAATACTGGCATCGAAAGTTGGGCAGATTTAGAGGGTAAAACTGTAAATATAGGTAATCCTGGGTCAGGTCAACGTGGAACTTTTGAAGTTCTAATGGATGCTAATGGAGTAGGAACTGAATATTTTGGTGCTGCTGCTGAATTAACATCATCCGAACAATCTTCAGCATTGTGTAATGGAGATATTGACGCATACGGTTATACTGTTGGTGTTCCGAATGCAGGTGTTTCTCAAGCTGCTGATGGATGTGGTGCAACCATTATAAATTTGAATAATGATGCTGTTACGGGATTGGTTAACGATAATCCGTTTTATGCATTTGCAACAATACCAACTGGAACCTATTCAACAATTACAAGTAATGTAACAACATTTGGTGTTAAAGCTTCATTTGTTACGTCAGCTAATGTAAATGCCGATATGGTATACGAAGTTGTAAGGGCGGTTTTTTCAAACTTTGATGCCTTTAAATCACTTCATCCGGCGTTTGCAAATTTATCTCCTCTTCAAATGATGAGTGAAGGTAATTCTGCTCCTTTACATGAAGGTGCTATTAGATACTATAAAGAAAGAGGCTGGATGTAATCTAGTTTTTTATTGATGGGATATTAAAAAATATCCCATCAGTTTTAATTTTAAATACACAATATAAATAATCTGTATCTTATGAAAAAAGAAACTACTCTTGATGCAAGTTACACATCAACACAAGAGGTTATAGCACGTGAAACCGGTGATATAAATATCATAGGTTTTTGGCAAAAACCAGTCACTATATTATTAATATCTTGGTCTTTATTTCAATTATACATATCTTCAAGCCTTGGATCTTTTGTTCATTATTATATTGGATTTGGCTTAATTAATGATATTTACGCCAGATCAATACATTTATTTTTTGGAAGTGTTATATGTTTTTTAATATTTCCTTTCAATAAAGGCTCTTTAACAGAACGCAGGGTTCCCTTAATTGATATAATCTTAGCGATAACAATTGGTACCGGTTGTTTGTGGCAAGCATTTTATTTTGCCGATATAATTGGTTTTGCTGGTCAGACGAGATCTTTAAATTTATTTGGAATTATAAATCTTCCTTTTGAATTTATTTTAGGCTGGGTATCTATATTTGTTATTTTAGAAGCGGCAAGACGCTCTGTAGGATTACCATTAGCAATTATTGGATGTGTATTTGTTCTATATACTTTATTTAATCAATATCTACCTGAACCGTTCGGGTTATCTTCTGTTAGCTTTACTCGTTATGTAACAACTCAATGGTTTGGGCAGGAAGGTATATTTGGTATACCCCTAGGCGTTTCAACAAAAACAATTTTTTTATTTGTCCTATTTGGTGCACTTTTAAACAAGGGTGGAGCTGGCAAATGGTTTATTGATCTGGCATTCGCATCAGTTGGTCATATGAGAGGTGGTCCAGCTAAATCTGCCGTGCTTGCTTCAGGTTTTACAGGGATGATATCAGGATCTTCAATTGCGAATACCGTTACCACAGGAACATTTACAATTCCGATTATGAAAAAAAATGGCTATCCGGCCGTTAAGGCTGGTGCGATTGAAGTTGCATCTTCTGTAAACGGACAAATTATGCCACCTATAATGGGTGCTGCAGCTTTTGTAATGGCAGAAGTTATTGGGCTTCCTTATTTTGATATAATTAAACATGCATTTATCCCAGCATTTATATCGTATATAGCATTATTTTATATAGTTCATTTGGAAGCATTAAAGTTAGGTTTGAAGCCAGTGCCAATTTTAGAGAACGTAAGTGCTGTTCTATCCAGAGGATGGCAATATTTGATACCAATTGTCGTTCTTATTTCTATGCTTACTGTTTTTAGATTCTCTGCAGATAGATCAGCTTTATATTGTATTATAACATTACTACTAGTTTTTCTAATTGAAGAAATAATAAAACGGTATAAAGAAAAAGATAATTTGATAATTAAAAATTCTATTAAAAATACCTCACGCATAATCGGCGAGGGCTTAAAGTCTGGCGCTCAAAACATGATAACAGTATCAATTGCTGTGGCGGCTGCAGGTTTAATTATGGGTTCAATCGGTGCTTCTGGTTTATCAAATGCGATACAAGAATTGCTAACGGGGATTGCTGGTAATTCTATAATACCAATATTATTTGCAACAGCTATATTATCGATAATTTTAGGTATGGGATTACCAACAACTGCAAATTATTTGATAGTTTCAACTTTGATGGTTGGTATAGTATCAACTCTAGGTCGCCAATCGGGTTATGATTTTCCGTTAGTTGCAATACATATGTTTTGTTTTTATTTTGGATTAATGGCTGACGTTACTCCACCAGTTGGACTAGCTTCCTACGCCGCGGCATCTATTAGTAGGGCGGATCCAATCAAAACAGGTATTCAAGCATTTTGGTATTCAGGTAGAACAGCTATTCTTCCATTTGTCTTTATGTTTAATCCAGAATTATTGCTTATAAATGTCAATAGCTGGCTAGAGGGTATTTTAATCTTCGTAATGAGCCTATTGGCTATTATTTCTTTTACTGCAGTTACACAGAATTGGTTTAAATTAAAATTAAAGTTATATGAATCATTAATGCTTATAATTGCATGCTGTATATTATTTAGACCAGGATTCTTGTTAGATAATTTTTATCCAGATACAATAGAAAATATAGATATAAATGATATGGAAAGAGGAATATATTCTGAGAAGATTATTATTACAACTATCGATCTTCTCGATAAAAAACAAACCATAACTATAGATTCTGAAGATATAGATCATAAAGAATTTAATTGGGATAACCTAGGTATTAATGCAATGACATCTTATTTATATGAAGACGCCATTCAGATTAGTATTTTAAAATTCAATGCAATTGGATATCAGTCTGGATTACAAAATGGAATGAATGTATTATCCGTTGGAAAGCCAGTTGAAAGAATTTCTAAATATTGGTTCTATATACCAGGAATTATGATATTTATTGGGGTGTACTTGATTCAAACGATGCGATCTAGATTCTCGAGAGGTGTCAGCTTATGACAAATTTGATTCATAGGCAATTTAATCAAAAATTACCAATTGCAGTTAAAGGGGATGGGCCATATATCTATGATAATTTTGGTAAGAAATATCTTGATGCATGTGGTGGTGCTGCCGTATCTTGTTTGGGGCATAATAATAAGCTAATAAAAAAATCTATATCCCAACAATTAGAGAGTTTACCTTATGCACATAGTGGTTTCTTCACTACTGATTCAGCAGAAGAATTAGCTTCAATGCTAAGCTCCTTAACCCCAAATCCATTGAATTGGGTTTATTTAGTTTCCGGTGGATCAGAGGCGGTAGAATCTGGATTAAAAATTGCTCGACAATACCACTATGATAGAGGCTATTATAAGAAATCTCATATAATAGCTAGAAAGCAATCTTATCATGGTAATACTCTTGGCGCTTTAGCAGCTGGTGAAAATATCCCAAGAAAAAAACCCTATGAACCAATATTATTGAATTCTGTTCATCATATCTCGCCATGTCATTATTGGAGATGGGGACTGAAAGGTGAATCAGCAGATGATTATGGGCTCAGAGTTGCCAACGAATTAGAAGACAAAATTATTGAATTAGGCGCAGATAATGTGTCTACATTCATAGCTGAGACAATTGTTGGCGCAACTATGGGTGCCGTCCCTGCTGTGGATAATTATTTTAAAAGAATTAGAGATATATGTAATAAGTATGATGTTGTTATGATACTCGATGAAGTGATGTGTGGAATGGGTAGAACCGGACAACTCTATGCTTTTGAATATTATTCAATTGTGCCAGATATTGTTTGCGTTGCGAAAGGTCTGGGTGCTGGCTATCAACCTATAGGCGCTATGATATGTAATGATATGATCTACGATAGTATAAATAACTCTAGTGGTTATTTTCAGCATAGCCATACATATTCTGCTCATCCTGTTGCATGCGCAGCTGGTGTTTCTGTTTTAAAAGAAATTTCTAAGATTTCGACTTTAAATAATATAGAGAATTTAGGTATAAAATTACTGAATAAATTGCTTGAAGAATTCAGAGATTGTCCAAATATTGGCAATATTAGGGGTAGGGGGTTATTTATTGGATTAGAGATAGTAAGCAATAATATAACTAAAGATTCGTTTGATCCAAAAAATAAAATACATGCAAGAATAAAGAAAAACGCCTTTGATTTAGGTTTAATGGTCTACCCAATGGGAGGGACTATAGATGGTATAAACGGAGACCATGTGTTACTAGCTCCACCGTATATTATAAATGATAACCACATAGATGAAATAGCTAAAAAGTTGAAATTGTCAATTACAAAAGCGGTTCTAGAAATAAAATAACAAGTGTGATTTGAGGCTATAAACCCAAGCATAGATTAATATTAAAGACTTATTGTTTTTAATGACTTATTATTATACCATTAAACTTTATATTAAATTAAATAAAGGAGATAATTTAATGATGAATGGTATAAGTGGCGTAGGTCACGTAGGGATTGCTGTTACAAATATAGAAAAATCTTTAGAGTTTTATAGAGATGTTGTAGGACTGAAATTAACTGGTCTATGGGGCAAGCCTTACAGAAAGAATAGACAATGCTTCGTTAGAATTGACAATATGCATCATAATATTGTTTTTTTTGAAATAGATGAAACTGTTGATAGAGCAGGGCTTGATACAACAGATACCGCTAAAAGACAAAAGCCTGGTTTGCATCATATTGCCTTTGAGTTCCCAGAAAGAGAGGATTGGTTGTTAGCTCTTGAAAGCGTTAAGGCAAAAGGTATCCCATTTGTATCGGGACCTTATGTTCACGGACATGAGGCGGACTACTACGAGGCAGATGATAACGGAATGGGTTTTGTAGGTGGTAGCGGCAGTC
>JABIEF010000033.1 GCA_018651345.1 Rhodobiaceae bacterium | reverse complement strand
CATTCCTATCATCAATAAAGGAGCTGTTTCTCCTGCAGCTCTAGCTATTCCGATTATAGTTCCCGTTAGAATACCTGGTACTGCCAGAGGTAATACGTGGTGAGTAATGACTTGTAATGGTGATGCGCCAATGCCGTATGCAGCTTCGCGAATAGAAGGGGGGATAGATGCTAGAGAAGCTCTTGTTGCTATTATTATTACAGGCAGTGTCATTAACGCTAGTACAATTCCACCAACCAATGGCGCTGATCTTGGCATATCAAAATATCCAATAAAAACAGCTAAACCTAGTAATCCAAATACAATAGATGGAACAGCGGCTAGATTATTTATATTAACTTCTATGAAATCAGTCATTCTATTGCTAGGTGCAATTTCCTCTAAATATACAGCTGTCATAACACCTATTGGAAAGCTTATAATTAATGTAACAAACATCGTCAACAAGGTTCCTACTATTGCACCTTTTAAACCTGCGACTTCTGGTTCTCTGCTATCTCCGTGATTGAATAATTTCCATGCAAAATGTTTGCTAACTCTTTTTTCGTATACTAATTGATCTAGCCATTTTAATTGAAGGTTGCTAACAGTTCTGTTTTCTTCTGGTAAACTTCTGTCAATTAAGCCTTTTATTAATAGATCGATATCGTCTGAGCTAGGTATGTCTATTTGAACTTTTTTCCCAATATTATTAGGATTTTCTTTTACATAAGATTTTATTGAATCGCCTGCTATTATAGATACAAGTCCGTATAATTCTCTTTTTTCTTTTCTGGCAGTAACACCTGGTATCATTTCTCTTAACGAAGACTTTGCAAGTGATCTCCAAGGCCCTTCGTTTAATATAGTTTGAAGATCATTTGTATCATTGGGATCTAATATTTCTTTATCCAGATAGACATCTATTTCTATATGTGTTTGCGTAAAAGCAGGTATTGAAGATACTGTAATTGAGGATAGAAGTGTAAATAATATTGCCATAGCCAATACTAAAGCAGTTACGCAATAGACTTTGAATCTTTTCTCTGAGGCATAACGTTTTTTTGTTAAGGGGCTTATTTTTTTATCAGTCATATTGTTCCCTGTATCTTCTTATTATATAGATTGATAAGATATTTAACCCTAGGGTAATAATGAATAAAGTGAATCCCAATGCAAAGGCTGCCAATGTTTTTGCGCTATCAAACTCTTGGTCCCCTACAAGCAAGACAACTATTTGCACTGTAACTGCAGTTACAGACTCAAATGGATTTGCGGTTAAATTTGCAGTCACACCTGCAGCCATCACAACAATCATGGTCTCTCCTATAGCTCTTGATACAGCTAATAGTATGGCACTAACAATTCCAGGCAATGCAGCGGGTAATATAACTTTTTTAACGGTTTCTGACTTTGTTGAACCTAATGCCGCAGAACCTTCTCTTAGGCTTTGAGGAACCGCATTAATAACGTCATCTGATAATGAGGATATTAGTGGTATAATCATTATTCCCATAACAAGTCCAGCTGCTAATGCAGATTCAGATGATAATGTAAGCCCAAGATCAGCGCCGTTATTTCTTAAAAATGGTGCAACGGTTAAAGCTGCAAAGAAACCATAAACTACCGTTGGAATCCCTGCTAATATTTCTAATGCAGGTTTAGCAATTGAACGCACGACATTGGATGCATACTCGGATAAGTAAACTGCAGTCATAAGGCCAATCGGAACGGCTACAATCATTGCTATGGTCGTTATCATCAATGTCCCGGCAAACAATGGTATGGCGCCAAACAAACCTTCATTTGCGACTTGATCTGCTCTCATAGCAATTTGTGGACTCCATTTTAATCCAAATAAAAAGTCTGCTACATTTATAATTCCAAAGAAACGTATAGTCTCTACAACGAGAGATACAATTATTCCAACTGTTGTCAAAATTGCAATTAAAGAAGCAAGCATCATTATTAGTTTAATTATAATCTCAACATTAGCTCTAGCATTAAATCTTATTGCTATTTTTTTTCTTGCATACAAGAAAGCAGTAGCAGACCCTACGCAAGAAAATGCAATATATATTTTCTTTGAAATTATCTGAATATAAGAATAGTAATCAGATATTAAACTAATTTCTGAACTTAAATTATCAGCGCTTAAAACACCTTTTGATAATGCTATTATTTGTGATTTTAATATTTTTAACTCATCGATACCGAGTCCATCTCCATAAATACTAATAACTTTAATTGTCAGAAGTTCGTTTATAATATTTGGAGATATGATAACCCAAAGAGAAAGAAAAATTATTGACGGTAAGATTAAATATAGAGATATAAATGCACCATGATACGTGTCTTTTGAATGTTGTTTTTCCGTTGATACAAATGTTTTAGTTTTGATAAAATTCCTTCCATAGAAGTACGAAGAAATTGAAAGAAGCATAAGTACAATCATATATATATTTATTATGCTCATCTATAAAACCTATATTTAATTTAGTATAAAAATATTACCCTGCTTAATTATAAGCAGGGTAATATATCAAGATAAAAAAAATTATTACATCTCTAATTTCGGCATATTTCTTGCTACCGCACTATATTTAATACGTTCTGCAGAAGGAAGGGGAATTAAGCCTTTGTCAACCAAATAGCCTTCTTCTCCATACGCATCTTCGCTTGTAAATTCTCGCGCAAAACCTTCTAAACCAGGAATAACTCCAATATGCGCTTTTTTTACATAGAAGAACAATGAACGCGATACGGTGTATTTACCGGCAGCAATATTTTCAAAAGTTGGTTCAACGCCCTCAACGATAGCGCCTTTAATTTTATCAGAGTTTTGGTCAAGGAAACTATAACCAAAAACACCAACTGCATCTGGATTAGCATTGAGTTTTGACACCATTAGATTGTCATTTTCACCGGCGTCTATCCATCCACCATCTTCACGAAGACCGTGTACCGCCGCTTTCCATGAAGTTTTGTCTGCTTTTTTAAGTGCGCTAAGGCATTTAAATAATTTTGATCCACCTTCCATTGCTAGCTCTGTAAAGGCATCTCTTGTACCAGAAGTTGGTGGAGGGCCCATCACTTCAATTTTAACTGCTGGAAGCGATGATCTAATGTCACTCCATTTAGTGTTTGGGTTAGAAATTAAATCACACGAATCATCTGTTGATTTAGGGCCTGGAATAACAGCCGCAACAGCAGAAAAAATTTCACCTAGTGTTAGGCTTATTTGTGGAGCTGAGTTTGCGTTAGCCATCACTATACCATCATAACCTATAATAAACTCAGTCATATCAACGCCATTTGCTTGGCATTTCTTGAATTCTGAAGGCTTAATTCTTCTTGATGCATTTGTTATATCCGGATGCTCAAGTCCAATACCAGAACAAAATAATTTCATTCCACCGCCAGTACCAGTTGACTCTACGACAGGTGTTTTGAATTCACCCCTACCAAATTCTTCTGCAACAGATGCAGAGAAAGGGAAAACAGTTGACGATCCAACTATTGATATTTGATCTCTAGCTTCTACATTTTTTTCAGGAAGCAATAATGATGACAGTACTATTGCACCAAATGCTAATTTACTAAAATGTTTCATTTGTATCTCCATTGTTAATATTAAACTTAGCAATGATATAGAGATTCATTATCAATTGCCTAATTTATATATACATAGGATATTTTGGAATTTGTGACAAAGATGTGACAAAGATGTGACAAGCCGTCTTGTTGTCAACTTATCAACGGAAGAATGATGCTAAAAGTTGTTTTTTTATTAAAATTGCTTGTTATAAACAACTCACCGTCATGTCTATTCATTATATGTTTTACTATTGCGAGCCCTAAGCCTGTCCCCCCAACGTCTCTAGATCGGTCTTTGTCAACACGATAAAATCTTTCAGTTAATCTTGGGAGATGCTCTTCTGCAATACCCTTTCCTTCGTTTGAGATACTTATCGATATTGTGTTAAGTTTGTTGTCATTTCTTTTATAATCAACATCTATAGAAATAGTTTTATTCTCAGGAGAGTATTTTATTGCATTATCTATTAAATTATTAAATACCTGAGTGATTTCATCGAAGTCACCTTTTATTATAGATTTAATGGATTTTTTGTTATTTGCATTTAAATTTACTCTTATATTTTTCTCTTTAAGTCTTATTTCCATGGTCGATAAAACTATATTTAAATTTTCAAGAATATTAATATTATCTACCGGTTTTATGTAAGCATTAATTTCAAGCTTGGATAGTGATAATAAATCATCTAATATACGAGACATTCTATTAGCTTCGTCTTGCATAATTTTCAAGAAATGATTGGATTTATCTTTTGAAACTTCTAAATTTTGTAGTGTTTCTATAAATCCAATAATACTCGTTAATGGAGACCTTAGTTCATGGCTAATATTAGCAATAAATTCTTTCCTTACATTTTCAAAAGCTTCTTTTTGACTGTAATCAGCAATTTTTAATGCAGTAGCTTTTTCAGTTAAGGGAATAATAGTAATTAGATATGTTTGTACGCTATTAGCATGATGTATGTATTCAAATTTTTTTGGTTTTTTTTTAAGGTTTATTAAATCAATGAGTTGAGGGGCTCTTATAAAATTATATATAGGTTTTGATAATATTCTTTCACCAAAATAGGATAAAGCTATTGGGTTGGCGTAAGTTACAATAGCGTCTAAATCTAATAGTATAAGACCTTCATCTAATTCTTTTGATATTATTTCAAGGTCAATAGAATTCTCCAAATTATTGTTCCTTTCAAATATATTTTATATTCTGAATATTAAAGATTACTAAAGTTAGCATACTTTTGGATAAAGTTAAATCTTGCTTCGGGCTTGTTTCCCATTAATTCTTCCACAGCCAGTATATTTTCATTATCTTCGTTCATATTCATCTCAATCAATAATAATTCTCTTTTTTCAGGATCCATTGTGGTTTCTTTTAATTGCGCAGGCATCATCTCACCTAAACCTTTAAATCTTGAGACATCAATCTTTGACTTGGTGTTAAAATGTTTTTTTATAATCTCTTCTTTATGAAGTTCATCTTTTGCATATATAACGTTACCGCCTTGTGACAATTTAAATAGAGGTGGAACAGCTAGATAAAGATGTTTGTTTTCAATTAGTTGTTTCATTTCTTTGAAAAAAAATGTCATAAGTAATGCTGAAATATGGGCGCCATCTACATCGGCATCCGTCATAATAATTATCTTTTCATACCTTAGGTTACCTTCAATATAATATTCACCACTTCCACAACCTAAGGCTAAAACAAGATCTGTCAGCTGTTGATTCTGGTTATATTTTTGAGAAGAGGAATTTGCTACATTTAATATTTTTCCCCTAAGAGGAAGGATTGCTTGGGTTTTTCTATTCCTACCCTGCTTAGCTGAGCCTCCAGCAGAATCTCCTTCTACAATGAAGAGCTCGGTTCCTTCTGAAGAATTACTTGAGCAATCGGATAATTTACCTGGTAGTCTTAGTTTTTTTGTAGCTGATTTTCTGCTTATTTCACGTTCATTTTTTCTTTTTATACGTTCATCTGCTATATTAGTTAACCATTCAAGGAGTCTTAAAGAATCCTTTGGTGATTGTATTAACCAATTATCTATATGATCACCTACAACCTTATCCACTAGCTTATAAGCATCTTGTGAAGCAAGTTTTTCTTTCGTTTGTCCTTGAAATTCCGGTTCATTTATAAATATTGATAGAATCCCAGAAGTTGAGCTGACAATATCGTCAAGCGTTAACAGCTGAGATTTTTTATAGCCTATAAGATCGCCGTATTTTTTAAAACCTTTTAAGATCACATTTTTTAATGAATTCTCATGAGTTCCACCATTGATTGTAGGTATTGTATTACAAAAAGATTTAATAGATCCAGATTGTCTTTCAAGCCACACTAATGACCATTCAACAGTATATTGACTATCATTTTTATATTTTCCATGAAATATGCTGTTTATAATTTTTTCATCATCACCATATACTTTTTCAATAAAATCATTCAATCCATTTGGAAAGTGAATAAGTTCTTCTTTTGGAATATTGTTGTCACTTAAATCATATTCGTTCTTCCAATTTATTTTAATTCCCGCAAAGAGATAAGCTTTAGATTTTGTTACTTCATATACGATAGAGGGATCGAAGACTGCGTTTTCTTTGAAAATTTCTTTATCTGGTACAAATCTTATTGTAGTCCCTTGTTTTTTTGACGCTTTTCCTAGGCATATAAGATTTGATAAAGGAATTCCTTTTGAATATTCTTGATAATATGTTTTTCCATTGCGAGTTACTGTTACTTCTAAGTACTCTGACAATGCATTGACAACTGAAATACCAACGCCATGAAGGCCGCCAGAGGTTTGGTAGTTATTGGAATTAAATTTTCCACCTGCATGTAGGGTAGTAAATATAACTTCAAGAGCTGATTGGTTAGGTTTTTTTGGGTGAGGGTCTGTAGGTATTCCTCTGCCGTTGTCAGATATCGAAATGCTACTATCTTTTTCAATTGTTATTTCTATAAAATCAGCATGACCAGAAACAACTTCATCCATACAATTATCAATTACCTCTGAAAATAAGTGATGGAGTGCTTTTTTGTCTGTTCCTCCAATATACATACCTGGACGCATACGAACAGGTTCCAAGCCTTCTAGTATTTCAATGCTTGTTGCATTATATTCGTTTTTATTATTTTTTCTGCTTTGTTTAGTTTTTATTTTTTTTTGAGAATTAGCTAATTCTTTATGAACTGGAGAGGGTTTTTCTTCTGTGTTTAAAATGTCAAAAAGGTCATTTGTCATATTATTATCTTTACTTGAAAATTTCGAATCAAATTAAAATCTTATTATAATATGGATTGTCTAATAAATAGATAATTAGATAACATTTTTTATTGTAAACTAGATATTTATTGTAAATTAGGTAAAAAAATCTTTTCTCGTAATATAAATTTTAGTTAAAATTAATATGGGGGGGCTTAAAATAACCCCCTCATATATCTGTATTTTTATATAATTTAAGTTAAACGCTATAATACATATCGAACTCAACCGGATGTGGAGTGTGTTCTAATTTAATAACATCTTCCATCTTTAATTGAATGTATGCATCAATTTGGTCTTTTGTAAATACATCGCCTTTTAAAAGATAATCATTATCAGCTGATAGACTTACTAAAGCTTCTCTTAAGCTTCCGCATACTGTTGGTATTTTTTTTAATTCATTTTCTGGCAATTCGTACAAATCCATATCCATCGGCGATCCTGGATCAATCTTATTTGCAATACCATCTAAGCCAGCCATTAACATAGCTGAGAAAGCAAGATACGGATTTGCAGTAGGGTCAGGGAAACGTATTTCTACACGTTTTGAGCTTGGAGAGCTACCAAATGGTATACGACAAGACGCTGATCTATTTCGTGCTGAATAGGCAAGTAATACAGGCGCTTCAAATCCGGGCACTAATCTTTTATATGAATTAGTTGATGGGTTTGTAAAAGCATTCAATGATTTTGCATGCTTTATTATTCCCCCAATATAATATAATGCCATATCAGATAGACCTGCATACTTATCTCCAGCAAAGATTGGTTTTCCATCTTTCCAAATAGATTGATGAACATGCATACCACTACCATTGTCACCGTAGATAGGTTTAGGCATAAATGTAGCTGTTTTTCCATAAGCATTCGCTACCTGATGAACAGCATATTTGAATATTTGTTGGCCATCTGCAATTTTTGTAAGATCGTCAAATTTTATTCCAAGTTCATGTTGGGCTGCCCCAACTTCGTGGTGATGTTTTTCGGTCGTAACGCCCATGTCAGATAAAACACTTAACATTTCAGAGCGTATATCTTGTGCAGAGTCAACTGGTGGAACAGGAAAATAACCACCTTTAGTTCTTGGTCTATGGCCAAGGTTACCCATTTCATATTCCGTTGAATTATTTGAAGGTAATTCTGTGCAATCGACCTCAAAACCTGTTTGATACGGGCCTGTTGCAAATTTT
>JABIEF010000032.1 GCA_018651345.1 Rhodobiaceae bacterium | reverse complement strand
TGCTCTCCCAACTGAGCTAACCGCCCTCATAAATAAAGGTAATGTTTTATAGCAACAAAATAAAATAAATACACTAAAAAAATTACGTGCGCCAAACATTTAGTTTAACGCACGTATATAAACTAAAAAAAAATTAAAAAACAAATTAATTTAATCTAATTAGATTAATTAACTGCTTCTTTTAGAGCTTTACCCGCTTTAAATTTAGGGTTCTTTGAAGCTTTGATTTGAATTGCTTCACCTGTACGAGGATTTCTTCCAGTTGTTGCCGCACGGCTTGCAACTGAAAATGTTCCGAAACCAACAAGACGCACATCATCTCCGCCACTTAAAGCTGAGCTGATAGAACCCAGAACTGCGTCGACTGCATTAGATGCGTCGCTCTTTGATATTCCTGCTGCTGATGCTACACTTGCTATTAGATCATTTTTATTCATCTTTTATCCTTTCGTTTTTAATGCACACCTTGAATAGTATGAATTAATAAAAGAGTTTTCTATTAAGTAATAGTACTGATTCCTACAGAACAAATCAAAAAAAACAAACAAAATCATCATATTTTATCAAATAAACGCTGAATTACAGGGTAAAACAGCGAAATATATCAAAATATCTATAAAAATAGCTATATAGCCAGCATTAATTTAGAATCAATTTCTTATCTAATTAATGCGCAATAATCGGAATAGTCTTGTTACTGGCGCCTTGCATTGACGCATCATGAGCTTCAATATCCTGTTGATTCCATTCGATTGCTTTGGGCTCAGTAACTAATGCCTTTGCTAAAACTTCGTCCACCATTGAAACGGGGATTATTTCTAATCCTAATTTTACAACATCTGGAATATCTGCAAGGTCTTTGACATTGTCTTGGGGAATAAATACCGTTTTAATTCCACCTCTAAGGGCTGCTAATAACTTTTCCTTTAAACCTCCTATTGGAAGAACTCGACCACGCAATGTAATCTCTCCTGTCATCGCTATATCTTTTCTTACAGGGATCTGTGTCATGATTGATATAATAGCTGTGGCCATAGCAACACCTGCAGACGGTCCGTCTTTTGGTGTGGCGCCCTCAGGTACGTGAACATGAATATCTCTTCTGTCGAACAAAGGGGGTTTAATTCCATATTTTGCAGCATTTGACTTAACATATGACGCGGCAGCTGAAATTGACTCCTTCATAACATCTCGTAAATTACCTGTTATAGTCATTTTTCCTTTACCGACCATCATAGCGCCTTCAATTGTAAGCAGCTCTCCACCATATTCAGTCCAAGCCAAACCAGTAACGATACCAATCTGATCACTGCCTTCAGCTTCTCCATATCTATACTTAAATACCCCTAGGTAATCTGCTAAATTTTTAGGTGTAATTTTTAATTTACTGAATTTTTTAGACAGTATTTCTTTAATTGTTTTTCTCGCTAATTTTGATAATTCTCTTTCAAGACTTCTCACGCCAGCTTCCTTCGTATACCGTCTGATAATTTCTAAAACAGCATCATCGCTTATTGACAATTCAGATGCCTTTAAACCATGTTGTTTCATAACTTTTGGCATTAAATGTTTTTTTGATATTTGTAATTTTTCATCCTCAGTATAACCGGCAATCCTTATAATTTCCATTCTATCCATTAACGCTGGGGGAATGTTAAGAGTATTAGCAGTCGTTACAAACATAACATCAGAAAGATCATAATCTAACTCTAAATAATGATCGTTAAAAGAGTTATTTTGCTCTGGATCTAGGACCTCTAACAATGCCGATGAAGGATCCCCTCTAGAGTCAGAACCCATCTTATCTATTTCATCAAGTAAAAATAACGGATTACTAGATTTAACTTTTTTCATAGATTGTATTATTCTACCTGGCATTGAACCTATATATGTTCTTCTGTGCCCTCTTATTTCAGCTTCGTCTCTTACTCCGCCCAAACTAACCCTGACAAATTCTCTTCCTGTGGATTGAGCAATGGACTTACCAAGAGATGTTTTACCGACACCAGGAGGTCCAACAAGGCATAAAATAGGACCTTTTAATTTATTTGTTCTTTTTTGAACGGCTATATATTCAATAATTCTCTCTTTAACTTTTTCAAGACCATAGTGATCCTCTTCAAGAACTTTTTCTGAATAAGAAATCTCTTTATTGAATTTTCCTTTAATGCTCCATGGGATTGAAGTAATCCAATCTAAATAGTTTCTAACAACAGCTGCTTCAGCTGACATTGGACTCATTTGACGTAATTTCTTTAATTCTGAATTACATTTTTCTCGCGCTTCCTTGGAAAGTTTCAATTTAAGTAGTTTTGTTTCCAATTCTTCCAATTCATCAGAGACATCTTCAGTATCCTTGCCTAATTCTTTTTGTATGGCTTTCATTTGTTCATTTAGATAATACTCACGTTGAGTTTTCTCCATTTGACGTTTAACCCGTCCTCTTATTCTTTTTTCAGTTTGCAGCACATCAATTTCACCATCAATGAAGGAGTAAACTAGCTCTAGCCTGTCTTTTATAGAATGCGTCTCTAATATCTTTTGTTTATCTGACAATTTTATTTCTAGGTTTGATGCTATTGTATCGGCTAACTTAGAATAATCTTCTATTTTGGATACGGTTTTAAATGTTTCGGTCGGTATTTTTCTATTTAATTTAACGTAAGATTCAAACTGCGTTAAAGTTGTACGTGCCAATGCAGCTAGTTCCTTAGAATCAATCGGGTCATCATCGTCTATTAAATCTACTTCAACTTGATAGAAATTATCCGAATCTACATACTTTTTAATTTTAGCTCTACTGGATCCTTCAACTAATACTTTAACAGTATTATCTGGAAGTTTTAGAAGTTGCAATACAGTTGCAACAGTTCCTATTTCATAAATATCATCTTTTGTTGGATTTTCATTAGCAGAATCCTTTTGTGCAACTAGAATAAGACTTTTGTCTTCCTTCATTACCTCTTCAAGAGCTAATATTGATTTTTCTCTACCAACAAAAAGTGGAACGATCATATTTGGATAAACAACAATATCCCTCAATGGCAACAGAGGGTAAATTTCATCAATACTTTCTAGATCTTTATCTTCATTTTTATTCATCTGTTTATCCTAACAAAATTTATTACAATCAAGTGTTATGATTATATTTATATATATATAAATTGGAGTGTAATTGAATTAGTTTCAAGGGCTAATATGAGAAATGAACTATATTTTTTATTATTATCTAATTATGCTGAGCTGCCGACATCATCGGATCTCTCAGAATATATATAAAGGGGGCGAGCTTTGCCTTCAACAACCTCGTTTGAAACAACAACTTCTTCTACGCCATCTAAACCCGGCAGATCAAACATTGTATCTAATAAAATAGATTCTAAAATAGACCTCAGTCCTCTTGCGCCTGTTTTACGTTCAATTGCTTTCTTTGCTATGGCTTGCATTGCATCTTCAGAGAATGTTAAATTAAATCCCTCAATATCAAAAAGTTTGCCATATTGTTTTATGAGTGCATTTTTTGGTTCTTTTAGAATTTTAATTAACGCAACTTCATCTAAATCTTCTAATGTAGCTAAAATAGGCAATCTTCCAACAAACTCAGGTATTAAACCAAACTTTAATAAATCTTCAGGTTCTATTTTCTTTAATAATTCACCCATTGATTTTTCGTCATCTACGTCAACTTTAGCACCAAATCCTATAGAAGTATCTTTACTTCGTTGGCTAATAATTTTTTCCAATCCCGCAAAAGCACCACCACAAATAAATAGAATATTTGTTGTATCAATTTGAAGAAATTCTTGCTGAGGATGCTTTCTTCCCCCTTGCGGTGGAACACTGGCAACAGTACCTTCCATTATTTTTAACAATGCCTGCTGAACACCTTCGCCTGAAACATCTCTTGTTATTGATGGGTTTTCGGATTTTCTACTTATTTTATCAACCTCATCAATGTAAACTATCCCTTTTTGAGCTTTTTCAACATTATAATCAGCTGCTTGTAATAATTTTAAAATAATATTTTCAACATCTTCTCCAACATAACCTGCTTCTGTTAATGTGGTAGCATCTGCCATTGTAAAAGGTACATCTAATATTCTAGCCAACGTTTGCGCTAACAAAGTCTTACCGCTTCCTGTTGGTCCTAATATCAAAATATTTGATTTAGCTAATTCTACATCACTATTTTTATTGCTTTCAGATAATCTTTTATAATGATTATGAACAGCAACAGACAAAACCTTCTTTGCATAATCTTGACCAATTACATAGTCATTAAGAACATCAAATATTTCTGTAGGGGTAGGCACTCCCTCTGTTTTTTTAACTAAAGATGACTTACTTTCTTCTTTTATTATGTCGGTACAAAGATCAACGCATTCATCGCAAATAAAGACACTTGGTCCTGCAATTAATTTTCTAACCTCGTGTTGACTTTTTCCGCAAAAAGAACAGTAAAGTGTATTATTTGATTCACCGGTACCAACTTTACTCATTTGATAATCTCCGTCTAAAACTTAAACTTACTAATTTTATTATATAACCATATTTATATAAAACCATTAATCGTTAATAACAAGATAACAAGTCTAATAAAATTTAATTATTTTTCAACCTTACTAATTGATTTGATTTCATCAAGAGGCCTAGTTTCAATAACCTCATCAATTAAACCAAATTCTTTAGCCTCCAAAGCATCCATAAAATGATCCCTATCTAGCGTAGATTCTATTACCTTATATTCTTGACCGGTGTGTTTAACATACAATTCATTTAATCTTTTTTTAATCTTAATTATATCAAGCGCATGTCTTTCTATATCGCTTGCCTGGCCAGAAAATCCTCCAGACGGTTGATGCACCATGATTCTTGAATGCGGAAGAGAATACCTTAATCCTTTTTTACCGGCGGCCAATAATAAGGACCCCATGGACGCAGCTTGACCAATGCATAACGTTGAAACTGGCGGGCGAATAAATTGTATTGTATCATATATAGCCAAACCAGAAGTTACCACACCTCCGGGCGAATTAATGTATATTGAAATCTCTTTTTTAGGATTCTCAGCTTCCAAAAAAAGAAGTTGAGCAGTTACTAGAGTAGAAACATTATCATCAATTGCTCCAGTAATAAAAATAATTCTTTCTTTCAGTAATCTAGAAAATATATCATAAGCACGCTCACCCCTATTGGATTGCTCTACAACCATAGGAACTAAATTCATATTTAAATTTTCAGAATTAACCATAACAATATCCTTTTAAAATCAATTTATATCCAATTATACAAATTTAAGTTAACAACCTATTTCTTTTCTTCTTTTTTTGCAGATGCTTTTTTTGTAACTGCTTTTGCTTTTGTTGTTTTTTTTGTTTTAGTGCTTTTCTTTTTAGAATGATCGTGGTCATGATCGTGGTCATGATCGTGGTCATGTTCAAACAACACATCCCTTGTAACTTTCTTTTCTTTAATTTTTACAAGTTCTGTTATAAAAGCTATAACCTTATCTTCAGCAATAGGACCTCTAATCTGATTCATTGCGTTTGGATTATCTTGATAATATTTTAAAACCTCTGATTCTTGACCTGGAAATTCTCTAGTTTTGTCTAATACTACTTTATTAACCTCATCATCAGATACTGTAATCTTATTTTCTTCTGCTATTTGACTTAAAAGCAATCCAAGTCTAACCCTTCTAGCTGAGATTTCTCTGTATTCTTTTTCAGTTTTTACTTCATCTTTAACAACATCTTCAAATTTCTTTCCTGACTTTTCAATATCATCTTTAAAAGACTTCCATATATTTTGGAATTCGGCCTCTTGCATATTTATAGGCAAAGGAAAATCAAGAACTTTATCAAGCTCATCTAATAAAGATGTTTTTAATTTAGATTTAGAAGCTTCCTCAAAATCTCTTTCAATCTGAGTGCCGATCGCTTCTTTTAATTTTTCAAGAGCTTCGAAACCAATTTTCTTTGCAAACTCATCATCTAATTTAGTTTCAGTTGCTTTTTCTATTATTTTTACAACAGAATCGAATACAGCTTCTTTACCTGCTAGATGTTTTGCCTGATAATCATCGGGAAATTTTATATTAATTTGAACATCCTGACCAACTTTTGTTCCTATAAGCTGTTCTTCAAAACCAGGAATAAATGTTCCACTTCCTAGAACTAAAGGAGCATCCGTTGCAGAGCCTCCTTCAAAAACTTTGTCGTCAATCTTACCGATAAAATCAATGGTAACCTGGTCACCGCTAACAGCCTTTTCTGTAGATTTCTTTGGGGAGAATGTTTTTTGTTCTTTTCTTATGTTTTCTAAAGATTCATCTATATCTTTTTTCGTTACTGTTGCCACTAACTTTTCTACTTCAATATCAGAGAAATTAGGGCTTTTTATTTCGGGTAGTATCTCGTATTTAATTGAATAAATTAAATTACTCTCTCCTTTAATTACCAAACCAATCTCTTCATTATTTCCATCTTTATCATCACCTTTTCCAAAAATAACTTCTGGCTGCATAGCAACTTTTTCTTTTCTATCGTCAACAGCTTTTGTTGAAGATTCACGAATCATTTCTTCTATAATCTCTGGCATTATTCTATTTGAATATGTTTTTTGTAAGTGTGTTATTGGTACTTTTCCTGGTCTAAAACCTTTTAACTGGATCGTCTTTTTTAATTCCTCTAATCTCTCCATTAACTTGCTATGAATTATATCTTTTGTAATTTCAATTTTAAGTTCTCTAGAAAGACCTTTTGCTGTTGTTTCTGTGACATTCATATTATGGCATCCAATTATTTGTATTCATTGTTATATTAATTTAATATTTGGTGCGGGCGAAGGGACTCGAACCCCCACTCCGTTAAGAACTAGAACCTAAATCTAGCGCGTCTACCAATTCCGCCACGCCCGCACGATATGTAAAACATATTTTATATAACATTATTTGTTATAAATAAAATTTTTTATGTAATTTGAATAAACGATTAAAAAACATTTGTACATTATAATATTAAAAATATTATCAATTTCAACATTATACAATTATTGTTAGTAATAATTAGTTGACCATTTCAGTAAAATATTACATTTATATTTGTATTTATATTTACGATATTAAAAATATTGCCTATTTAATGTGCATTGTGATTAATATTTAAGCATTATGTTTATTAGATAATATTAATTATATGTAATATATTAAATTAAAACAATAACTTATAAAAATTTTATTAGTTGGCATAAATAATGCATAGTATTTTATATATGTTAATTTCATGGAGATACAATGAAAAAAATTGAAGCCATCATAAAACCATTTAAACTTGATGAAGTAAAAGAAGCACTTCAAAACATAGGTGTAGAGGGTATGACGGTCACCGAAACAAAAGGTTTTGGAAGACAAAAAGGACATACTGAATTATATAGAGGAGCAGAGTATGTAATTGATTTTTTACCAAAAATTAAAATCGATATAATTGTCAACAATAGCTTAGCTCCAAAAGTTGTAGAAACCATCAAGCAATCAGCATTCACTGGAAAAATTGGAGACGGGAAAATATTTGTAACAAACATTGAAGAGGTTATTAGGATTCGTACAGGCGAAACTGACGAAGACGCATTATAAAAAACACTACAAAAGTATTAATTAATAACAAGGAGTTTAGATAAATGACAAAAGTAAGTGAACTGATTAAAAAAATTAAAGAAGATGATATCAAATTTGTTGATTTAAGATTTACAGACCCAAGAGGGAAAATGCAACATGTGACTATGGATTCCAGGTTAATGGATGAAGATGCATTCGCAGATGGAGTAATGTTTGATGGATCATCTATAGCGGGTTGGAAAGCGATAAATGAATCAGATATGACATTAATGCCTGACCCAGATACATCGCATATCGATCCATTCTTCGCGCAATCAACATTAGCAATATTCTGTGATGTGCTGGATCCTGTAAGCGGAGAAGGCTACGAGCGAGATCCAAGAATAACCGCTAAGCGAGCTGAAGGTTACCTAAAGTCTACTGGTATTGGGGATACGGCATCATTTGGACCTGAAGCAGAATTTTTTATATT
>JABIEF010000031.1 GCA_018651345.1 Rhodobiaceae bacterium | reverse complement strand
TTCCAGTTGTCGCGCCAGCGGCATTGCTGGGTAGCTAAGTTGGGTACGGATAACCGCTGAAAGCATCTAAGCGGGAAGCCTCCCTCGAAACTAATTCTCCCATGAGAGCTGTGGAAGACCACCACTTTGATAGGTCAGGTGTGGAAGTGTAGTAATACATGAAGCTTACTGATACTAATCGCTCGATTGGCTTGATTGCACCCATTATTTATGTAATTGTATAAAGTACTAGGAAATACTTTATACGGTTGTCATCTCAATTTCTCTTATCATATTGTTAGGGCTTATTCATGGTCTGGTGACCATAGCAAAGGGTCTAAACTCGATCCCATTCCGAACTCGATAGTTAAAACCTTTAGCGCCGATGGTACTCCGTCTTAAGGCGTGGGAGAGTAGGTCGTTGCCAGACTTTGTATAAGCCCTAACATATCAAATAGAAAATTCATCAAACATTTAAAGATATATTAATAATACTTTCTTATATATTAAGTGATATTAATACCTATAATGCTATTTAAAATCTTTTCTCGCAACGAGAATAATTATACGTAGATTGTTGTTGAATAAAAAAGGAAAATACTATGCCATCATCTCAATTTCTCTTATCATATCGTTTGAAACAAACGGATACACTGATGGGGTCTATTTTTAAAGAAAAAATTGCATCACCACTGTATATAATATCGCTAGTACTGATGGGTAGCATATTACTCACATTATCCGCTAAAATATCTATACCTTTTTTTCCAGTTCCAATGACAATGCAAACCTTTGCTGTATGCGTAATAGCCATGACCTTTGGTAGACTTTACGGTACGACCACAATATTGTTTTATCTCTTGCAAGGTCTCGCTGGTATCCCTGTTTTTGCAGGAGGTGCAGGCATTGCTTATATTATGGGTCCTACAGGCGGATATTTACTTGGATTTTTACTTGCAGGTATTGTTCTGGGTAGTTTATCAGATAGAGGTTGGGGCAAGAGTTATTTAACAACTATTTCAGCGATTTTTATCGGAACATTAATAATATATATGTCCGGGGTAATATACTTATCTAATATGATAGGAATTGAAAAAGCAATTATGGGAGGTTTTTTACCTTTTTATCCAGCTGAAATATTTAAGATTCTCTTAGCAACTTTACTAATACCATCTGCTTGGAAATTTTTTAATAAACGAAGCAAATAAATCATGAATAATTTGAAAGAAATATTAATAGCCCCATCAATACTTTCAGCTGATTTCTCTAGGTTAGGTGAAGAGATTGTTTCTTTAGAAAAAGCAGGCGCAGATCTGATACATGTTGATGTAATGGACGGTCATTTTGTTCCTAATATCACAATTGGAGCTCTTGTTGTAAATTCAATAAGATCTTGCACAAAGATACCTTTCGATGTGCATCTTATGATTTCTCCTACCGATAGTTATATAAAGGACTTTGCTGATGCAGGTGCAGATCATATTTCTATACACTTAGAGGCTGAGGTACATTTACACAGAACGATTAGCCTCATTAGGTCCTTAAGCAAAAAGGTTGGTATTGCAATCAACCCTGCAACTCCTATTGAAATGCTATTACCTGTAATTGATGAGATAGACATGGTAATTGTTATGTCTGTTAATCCAGGTTTTGCTGGCCAAACATTTATAAGATCTACAGTAGATAAAATTAAAAGTCTTAAAAAAATGATCGGTGATAGAAATATTCTAATTGAGGTTGACGGTGGAGTGACGTCTGATAACGCAAGAGATTGTGTTGCTGCTGGTGCAGATATTCTTGTTGCGGGATCATCTATTTTCAAGACACCTGATTATGCTGATAACATAAATTCTATCCGTCTTTAATTTTTATAATATTATTTTAATAAAATTTATAATCCCCATATAATAAATATAATATTTTTTTAAAGGTTTTAATCATGGACATTACTTATAGTATTGTATTCGCTGCTGGAATATTAAGCTTCTTGTCGCCATGTGTATTACCTTTGGTTCCCCCATATCTTTGCTACCTCACAGGCATAAGTTTGAGTGAGCTATTGTTGAATGAAGATAAAAAAATATATAATAAAACTCTTATATTTAGATCAATATTTTTTGTTCTTGGATTTTCTCTGGTATTTATAGCTATGGGAGCATCTGCATCTGCCATCAGACCTTTGTTTAATATAAGATTTGAGTTTTTAAATATAGGATTTGGGTTTAGTCAAATAGCAGGTTTTATAATATTGTTGTTTGGGTTTCATTTTATGGGATTATTCAACTTCTCATTTCTTAATAAAAACTTCTCATATCAGAAAAATTTTAAAATAACTGGTTTTTTTAGTTCATTCTTAATGGGATTTGTCTTTGGATTTGGTTGGACGCCATGCATTGGCCCTGTCTTAGCAAGCGTTTTAACCTTAGCATCGGTTAAGGAAAGCCTATACGAAGGAGCATTATTATTGTCTATATACTCACTAGGGTTAGGTATTCCATTTATTCTAAGCAGTTTAGCTATTAATAAACTGATTAAGAAAATTAAAAAATATAAACGCTACATACATCTTGTAGAAAGGATGATGGGCTTAATACTAGTTTTAACTGG
The DNA here is from genome assembly GCA_018651345.1 of Rhodobiaceae bacterium. Lineage (GTDB taxonomy): Bacteria > Pseudomonadota > Alphaproteobacteria > Rhizobiales > TMED25 > CAJIYR01. Next base: position 51,535 of record JABIEF010000031.1, on the reverse strand, counting down.
TATTGGGTTTATTTTTGGATGGGTTGAGCAAAGTTCATATTTTTTAGTTGAAAACTTAACCTTTTTATCAATATTTGGACTATAATGTTGGTTAGACGACATATTATAATTTAATTGGATTTAGAAAAATGAATGACCATACTCCTGATAATCACCCCTCTATTAATTATGGAAAAATTGGGGTCTTGATAATTAATCTTGGTACCCCTGAAGCCACTGACTATTGGTCAGTAAGAAGGTATCTAAAGGAATTTTTGTCCGATAGAAGGGTTGTAGATACAAATAGATATTTATGGTGGTTTATTTTAAATTTTATTATTTTAAGTTTCAGACCCAGTAAAAGCGCTAAGGCTTATAAGGCAATATGGAATAAAAAAGATAATGAATCGCCTTTAAAGACATATACAAGATCACAATCTAATCTTCTGAAAGAAAGGTTTAGCAAACATAAAATTTCTATTGATTGGGCAATGAGATATGGCAAGCCATCAATTTATGAAAAGCTTAATCAATTTAGGAATTCTGGTATTGATAGGGTGTTGATATTTCCATTATATCCTCAGTATTCTGCAGCGACAACAGCTTCTGTGCAAGATGAAGTATTTAGTGTCATGAAAAAAATGAGGTGGCAGCCGTCTATAAGAACTGTACCCCCTTATTTTGACAACCCTCTGTATATAAATGCGCTAGCAGAATCAATTCAGAAAAATATAGATGATTTAAAATGGTCTCCGGATATTTTATTGACATCATATCACGGTCTTCCGAAAAGATATTTAACACTAGGAGATCCATATCACTGTCATTGTTATAAAACAACAAGACTTTTAAGAGAAAAGATTACATGGTTTGATAAAGAGATTATGCTTACTTTTCAATCTAGGTTTGGTCCAGAAGAATGGTTGCAGCCTTATACAGAAAATACGGTAGTTGATTTAGCAAAATCTGGAGTTAAGAATCTCGCTATGATATCTCCCGCTTTCATATCAGACTGTGTTGAAACACTTGAAGAGCTCGATATAGGGATAAAAGAAAAATTTTACGAACACGGGGGTAAGAATTTTACATTAATACCTTGTATGAATCATAGTGATATCGCTATCTCAATGCTTAAAGACATAACTTTGAATGAATTAAAGGGTTGGATTTAGGTTTTCTATGTAGATGTAATCTTTATAAGGTCATGCAAATGCACAATACCAATTGGTTTTTTATCTTTGGTCACAAATACGCAAGTTATTTTTTCTTTATTCAATAGATTGATCGCATTTTTAATTGAATCTTTTTCTATTAATGTAATTGGATTTTTGGTCATAATTTTTTCAACACTTGTATCAACTAGATTTACCCCCATCGATCTGCGTAAATCTCCATCGGTTATGATGCCAATGAGCTGACCAGAAATTTCATCTATTATTCCTACGCAACCAAATCTTTTTTCATTCATAATTATAATTGCCTCACCCATTGATTTGCCCAATGAAATAATTGGTAGGCTCTTCTCTGTATGCATAACTTCATCAATATTCAGGAGAGACGCTCCAATGCGTCCACCAGGATGAAATTTCTTAAAATCCTTTTCTGAAAAAGAATTTAACTCCATTAATATCATGGCGATTGTATCCCCAATAACTAATTGCATTGTTGTGGAGGTTGTTGGTATTAAAGAGTTAGGGCAAGCTTCTTTGGCATCTGGAAGAATAATTGCAACTTCAGAGGCTAAGCTCAGCATGCTATTCTTATTTCCAGTAATTGATATTAGTGGCAAGGAGTTTTTCTTTGTATAATTTATAATATTTTTTAATTCTGATGTTTCTCCGGAATGGGATAGTATTAACAAGCAATCATTTTTTGTGATCATGCCAAGGTCGCCATGATTAGCTTCTGTTGCATGAATGAAGAATGATGGAGTACCTGTTGATGATAACGTGGCAGAAATCTTGTTTCCGATATGTCCACTCTTACCAATTCCAGAAATTATTACGTGACCGTTAGATTCATGTATAATATTTATGGCTTTACAGAGAGAGCTTGAAAGATCACCCTCTAATCCATTAATAATGAGATTAAGGCCTTCAATCTCAGCGCTAACTATTGACTTTGTCTTTTCAACAATTTTTATTTTATTAATAATATTACTAGCTTTCCAATGTTTGTATTAATTTTACAAGAGTCTTTCTAATATCCGAATTATTTGCCTCACTATCAAGAGCGTATTGTAAATTTGCCATTAAATATCCTAATTTATCTCCACAATCATAAGTTTTTCCATCAAACACTACGCCAGTAAATTTTTGTGTTTCAATAAGTGTAATTAAGGCATCTGTTAGCTGTATTTCATTATTGTGACCTGGGTTTTGATGTTCTAATGTATCAAATATTTCTGGTTGCAATATATATCTTCCCATAATCATTAAATTTGATGGTGCTTTTTCAGGTCTTGGCTTTTCAATCATGCCATCTATTTTACAGACATTATTTTTCTTATCAGATATTTTAACAATACCATATTTGTAAGTATCTTCTATAGGTATTTTTTCTAGACCAATTATATTTCCTTTATTAATATTATAAGCTTGTAACATTTGACTTAAGCAACCCGGTTTACCTTTTGCTAGCATATCGGGGAGTATTAAGCAGAATGATTCATTGCCTATAATATTCTTGGCACATAGAACTGCGTGACCCAGTCCTAAAGGTTCTTTTTGTTCTATAAATACTATATTATTGGGATTTAACTCACTTTTGGTTGGTCTTTCTGGTTTTATAGACCTATTATCCTCAGTAAAAGTGTGACGGGCTTGATAGTTTTTACCGAGATAATATTGAAGCATTTCTTTATTTTTTCCTGTAATGAATATAATATCTTCAATACCTGCCTCAGAGGCCTCTTTAAGGGCATATTCGATCATCGGTCGATCAAATATAGGCAATAATTCTTTAGGCAAATTTTTTGTAGCTGGAAGCATTCTTGTTCCAAGTCCTGCAACAGGTATTATAGCTTTTGATATTTTCTTCATTAATTTATCCTAAGTTATTTATATATATTTTGCTATTCCTATCGATTTAAATTTGAATATATTATTTATTTTATATATTGGTATTATATCATTTTTATTAAAAGTAAATTGTTATTGAATTAAATAATATTAATATTAAAGATAATATCTAGGAAAATATTATATGAAAATATGTGTAATAGGTTGTGGCTATGTAGGGTTGGTATCAGCAACTTGTTTTGCTGAATGCGGCTTAGATGTTATATGCGTCGATAATAATGCAGCAAAAATAGATTTATTATTAGAAGGACAAGTGCCATTCTACGAGCCCTACCTAGAAGATCTAATAAAAAAAAACGTAGATTGTAACAGTCTATTATTTTCAAAAGATTTGAATGCACATATCGCTGATGTAGACGCAATATTTTTGGCTGTTGGGACTCCAATGCAATCAGATGGTAAAGCAGATTTACAATACATTTACAGCGCTGTGGAGGGTATCAGAAATCAACTTAAAGGTTACACGCTTATAATAGTTAAGTCTACTGTCCCTATTGGTACTGGTGATGAAATTGAGAGAACGCTTCTTAAAAGTGTAGCAAAAGAAAATTTTGATGTAGTGTCTAATCCAGAATTTTTACGTGAAGGTTCGGCTATAAGTGATTTCATGACGCCAGATAGAATTTTAGTAGGCTGTGAGAATGATAATTCTGATAAAATAATGAGAGATATATATGCATCATTAATTGCAAACAATATTCCCTATATAAAAATGAAAAGACGATCTGCAGAAATGGCAAAATATGCAGCAAATTCTTTTTTAGCTATGAAAGTTAGCTTTATTAATGAGATTGCAGATCTTTGCGAGGCAACGAATGCGAATGTAAAAGAGGTTTCAAAAGCCATTGGCTATGATAAGAGAATTGGAAATAGTTTTTTAGAACCAGGTCCAGGTTATGGAGGCTCTTGCTTCCCAAAAGATGTTTCTGCTCTAATTAATATAGCGCATGAACATGGATCTGAATTGAGAATTATTGAAGGGGTTAAGGCTTCAAATAACCGCAGGAAGGATTTGCTATCAAATAGAATTATTAAAAAAATAAAAATTGGTAATAATGGTGATGTTGTAAGTATTCTTGGCGTTAGCTTTAAGGCAGGCACTGATGATGTAAGGGAGTCTCCAAGTTTATCGATAATATCAAATCTTATTGATAGCGGAGTTAATGTAAAGGTTTATGATCCAAGGGCAATAGAGAATTATCATAAGATAATGCCAGATGTAAGAACATGCATTACATTAGACGAGGCTATATCAGGTGCTGACGTGATTGTGATCTTGACCGAGTGGGATGAATTTAAAAATATCTCTCTTAGTAGCTTAAAAAATAAAATGAAAGGTAATAAAATATTTGATTACCGGAATATATTCAATCCTGAAACGATGAATAAATTAGGGTTCGAGTATTATTGTTTGGGTAGTTAGCTTAAAATAGTAAATTTCTTTATTGTATTATAAAAAATTATTATTAGTAATTTTGTAAATTTATATTAGTAATTTCAAATATAAAATACTGCTAATTCCAATTATAATCGCTGCGATAGATCCGGCAAATAAAGGAGTGAATCCAAGTTTTGACACTTTTCTCAGATTCGTTTGCAATCCAAGTGAGACCATAGCAAAAAGAATGCAATATTTAGAAATGGTTTTTATTGAATAAATGAGATATTCCCAATAATGGATTAAATCTTTATTCAGTATTAATAGGTCACCAAAAGTTCTTAAAATAGACATCCCTAAAAACCCAATGACAAAATATGGAAAAAAAGTTTTTATTGAATTTTTTACATTAATATTATTTTTATTATTATAGAAATAGGCTAATAGAGGTATCAAAAATATTAGAAATGAATTTCTAAGTAGCTTTGTTGTCATAGCTGAATTCATAGCAATTTCACTATTATACATTTCTGAATAAATTAAACCAGCTGCGCTTACTTGGGCAGTATCATGGATAGATGATCCTAAAAAAATACCTGCTAATTTAGCATCGTTATCAAATAAAAAATTTGCTAGATAAGGGTAGGTAAATACAGCAATCATACCAAAAATAGTTACAATACCTATCGCATAACTAGTTTCATTTTTGCTTGGTTTTATAATCGATGATGCTGCAATTACTGCTGTAACACCACATATGCTTGTTCCTATTGCAATTAAATATCCAAGGTCTTTTGATATTTTAAAAAATCTACACAAAATATATACAGATAAAAACGCTATAATAATATTAATGAAGACAAGGAAAAAAGATATTATTCCATAGCCAAATAATTCCGAGAAACTTAAACTAATGCCAAGGAAGGCTATGCCAATACGCAATATTTTCTTCAATGAGAGATTTATAACCCACTCTATTTGGTTATTTGTTTTTAGCAAGTTTCCAATTATAAGGCCTAAAAGAATGCAAATAAATGATGCTGAGATGAACAATTCATAATTTAATAGAATTTTACTAATTGCAACGGAAATGGCAACTAGAGAAGTAACTGTTATAATTCCATATATATTATTTTTTATAATATTAATTTGCATTCAACTTCTCTTGTTAAAGTCTTTCTAGCAATATTTCAGTTTAATGATAGTTTTTTACTTAATTAATAAAACGTAATTATAATCATTCGTTTAAAATATAGTATAACAAAATTAGAAGTTTGTATTTTTTGAACATATAATTGTCAATTAATTATAAATTATAATTAATACGCTCGTATAATTAGATTTTATTTGGTAATAAGTATTACTATTTTTTGTGGGTGCAATACATATTTTTATATGCTATGGATATTCAAATTTTTTTATTGTCAATATTAAATAATTAATAGCTAGGAAAAAATGAGACTTATAACTTATAAAAATACTAATAATGAAAATAAAGCAGGACTGCTTGTAAACGATGATAATCAGATTATATCTTTAGAAGAAAACGGCTTGCCTAATGATATGAATGAAATAATCAAGTTGGGTGAATCTGGGCTTGATAAAATAAACGATATCAACCATTATAAAGTAAAATCTATCGAGACTAATTTAGTTAAAATTGTTGCACCTATTCCTAGGCCTACTAGAAATATCATGTGTGTTGGCAAGAATTACCATGATCATGCTGCCGAATTTCATAATTCTGGTTTCGATTCAAGTGGAAAGCAGGCAGTTGCATCTTTTCCGGTGATTTTTACAAAAGCTACAACATCTGTAATTGGTACAGAAGATGACATTATCCTCGCTAATGATTACACTAATACAACGGATTATGAAGGTGAGTTAGGGCTTATATTAGGTTCAGGGGGTAAAAATATACAATCGGATGATGCTTACGGTAAAGTGTTTGGATATACAGTAATTAATGATGTGTCTGCGAGGCAAATACAAAGGCAGCATGAACAATGGTTTATCGGAAAGAGTCCGGACACCTATTGTCCTATGGGGCCAGTTATTGTAACTGCAGATGAAATTGATGATGTTACAAAGTTAAAGATTGAAACTCGAGTAAATGGTGAAACAAGGCAAAGTTCGTATATTAGAAATTTAATATTTGATATTCCTAATCTTATTTCTACAATATCAAAAACTATGACATTTGAAACTGCGGATATTATTGCAACCGGTACTCCGGCAGGTGTTGGGATTGGCTCAAATCCGCCTGTATATTTAAAAAGCGGTGATAAAATAGAAGTCGAAATTGAAAAAATTGGGATTCTTCGTAATAAAATTGCTTAGTTTATATTAATAAGCTTTCTCTTTGCCCTTTATTATGATGCGGTACATTTTCCTTCTATGACCTGAGTAGTCATCATAGTATAATGCAAAGTATACCAGTTGTTCCCTATAGCAACTGGCCCTACTTGTCATTTAAATCTAAATGTAAAATCGGGACGTATTATGTGTTTTTTTAGCATAGGTTACTACAATTATTTATAATTAATTCATATTTATCTAAATATATCAATTGCTTATATTTTTATTTTTTTTCCAAATACATTCAATCATGCTAATCCTATGAAATTTCTCTGGCATTAATTGGGATATAATTAATATTGATATTTTTAAACTCTCGTCTTTATTGGTAGGTTTTTTGTATATGCAAGATTTTTTTTTATTCCCATTATCCTGCAACTTATTTATTAATTTTAATCTGTTGTGTGATGTTATTGGTAGTTTTAAATTTACATTAATTTTTTTTTGATCTAATTTTTCTTTGATATTAGCATCCCATATTTTGTAATTATACTCTGTGTAAGGATCATTAATTAAGGTTACAAATATAAAATTATTTTTTTTATTTTTTCTCGTTTGCCAAACTTTTTCACATATGTTGCAAATTACTGAACATTCTTTTGGATTATACTTTTTATGCCTTCCTGCTCCTTCTCTGGCACCGCCTCTTGTTTGTAATATCATTTTTCTCAAATCTTTTGGTATTTAATCAAATAATCTTAATTATTACAGTTTATTAAATGATATTAGTTAATAATTTATTATGCTAATAATTGATTTATATTTTTTTATACCCCTTCTTTCTTTTGCTTCATCCATATTAATAAAAATATCAAGAAATTTATAGAAAGAACTCAGATGGATTCACTTGCTAAACATATCGAATTTTTTTGAAGAAAATCTTGTGCCTATAGATAAATATAACTAATATATTAAGATCAAGAATATTTATGGGCGCGTAGCTCAGTGGGAGAGCACTACGTTGACATCGTAGGGGTCACAAGTTCAATCCTTGTCGCGCCCACCATATGATAAAAATTTTTATTTAATAACGTTTAATTTATTGGATATTTATTTTCTTTGTTATATCTATTTTAAACAGAGGTTATAAATTAGTTTAGAATGTATAAAAGCCTAATTATGTAAAGAAATACATAATCCAAAAATAAAATATGGAATTATTTTATGCAGAATGATTATATTTTTAGATTTATGAATAAGTTAGCAGATGATGCCAGTAATATTTCTAAATCTTATTTCAAGAAAGAGCTGACTTTAGAAAATAAAGCAGATGTCGGTGAAATTTTTGATCCTGTAACTGAAATTGATAAAAAGATTGAGCTCGCTATAAGGGAGTTAATAGAAACTTCGCATCCAGGCCATAGCATTTATGGCGAAGAGATGGGAATAAAAGATACTAATTCAGAATATTGTTGGTTTATTGATCCAATTGATGGAACAAGATCTTTCGTTTCGGGGGTTCCTCTCTGGGGCACCTTAATAGGTTTAGAGTATAATACTAAGCCTAGTTTCGGGGTTATTGATCATCCATGTCTTGACGAAAGATATATTGCTATAGATGGCAAAGCTTTTCTGATTAAGAATGGGAAATCGGATATTTTAAGGACTAGTAACTGTCAGTCTTTAAATGAAGCAAGGTTAGGTTTTACTTCATATGATATGTTTAAAACCAGGAACGATCAGTTGATATTTGATAGCATATATGATCAAGTAAAAATAACAAGAAGTGGCGGAGATTGTTATTTTTATTCTCTGTTAGCATCAGGTCATATGGATATAATAATTGAATCAAGCCTTCAGCCATATGATATTGTAGCAATTATTCCATTAATTGAGGCCGCAGGTGGATTTATTTCATCTTGGGACGGCGGTTCACCTAATCGAGGGGGGTCAATTGTAGCCTCGGCAAGCCAGGATTTGCATAGCCAAGCGATAGATATATTAAAAAATTTTAAGTAATAATTCTACAATTTATTAATTAATATTATTTAATATAGCAACAAACTGATCGATTTCATCCTTTTTAGTATTGTAAGAGGTTACAAGTCTAATAAACTCCTTGTCTTTATTTAAGGCGAGGTCTTTTATTCCAACTTTAGACCATTTGTGATAAAGGACATCTTGTTTTGATAATTTTCTTTCAATTTCTTTTGGTAAGATAACGAATATTTCATTAGCTTCTACCTTCCACGGCATATCAATATACTTTACTGATAAGAGTTTCTGGTACATATAATTTGCCATTGAATTAGATTTATCTGCGAGATTAATCCATAAATTATCCGTAATATAAGAGTCCATTTGAACTGATAGAAAGCGCATTTTAGATAATAAGTGGCCAGATCTTTTTATGCGTAAGTTCATATCTTTAGAAATTTTTTTATTAAAAACAATTATTGCTTCGGCTGACATGGTTCCATTTTTTGTTGTTCCAAAAGACATTATATCAATACCGGCTTCCCAAGTTATTTTTGACGGTTTTATTTTTAATGTAGATATTGCATTGGCAAATCTTGCTCCGTCCATATGGACTTTAATATTATATTTATGGGCCAATGAAGATAGTTCGTTGACTTCTTTTTCATTATAAATAGTTCCACACTCAGTGGATTGTGTAATGCTAAGACACGAAGGTTTGAAATCATATTTATCCGAAGGATGATCGTTAATCGCATTTTGGAAGCCTTCAAGCGATATTTTACCAGCAAAACCCTTGATAGGGATTAGCTTGCACCCACCTGAAAAGAATTCTGGTGCTCCGCATTCTTCAAGATGAATATGGCTTTCATTATGGCAAAAAACCGAACCATATGGAGGTGTTACACTAGATATACTTAGCGCATTAGCTGCTGTACCACTGGTAACAAAAAAAATTTCAGCATCAACACCAAACAGATCGCAAATTTTTTCTTTTGCTTTCTTTGTAATTTCATCGCCACCATAAGACGTAACAGAGCTCTTATTTGATTTCAGGATAGCGTTTAATATTGGTTCGGCAATTATGTGGGTATTATCACTTGTAAAATTCATAATTTTCTCAATCTATGCTCTTTAAGCTTAATATTTTTTTGTAGAATTCAAATTCTAAATTTAGTGAACTGATGATAGTTTCTTTTTTACGAAACCCATGGCCTTCATTTTTAAATTCATAAAATTCATTATATATATTATTTTTGTTCAAAGCATTAACTATTGTTTTGGTTTGGCTGGGAGGGACAACCTTATCCTTAAGGCCTTGGAAGAAGATTATTGGAGATTTTATTTTATCACAATAACTAAGTGGAGATCTTTTTTTAAAAACATCCTTCCCTTCTTTTGTGTTAAAATCATAGCCAATAAGACTCTCCAAATACCCCGATTCAAATTTATGTGTGTCAGCATAAAGTTTTTCTAAATCAGCAACTCCATAATAACTGGCGGCGCATGCAAATATGTTCGTTTTGATTAGAGTATTTAAAATCGTAAGGCCAGCCGAACTAGACCCACGAAGGATTATTTTATTTTTATTATATAGGCCCTCTTTTATCATATGATTTGCAAATATAATTACATCTTCAACATCTTTTATACCCCAGTATCCATATAATGAATCTCTATATTTTATCCCATATCCAATGCTTCCACGATAATCAATTTCAAGGACACCTAGTCCCTTTGCTCTCCAATATTCTCGCTCTATTGAATAGCCTCTCTTTGATATTGAGGTAGGCCCTCCGTGAATCGATATAATTAAAGGACAAGAGTTCTGATAAATATTTTTATTAGGTGGGTAATGCAATCCATATACAGAGTGTTTTTTATAATTAATTTTTATGATACCTTTATCAACAGGATCTTCTGGTAAAGGCATATTATTGATATCTTTTTTTCTCATATAAAAAATATCATTTGAAATATCTTTTGTTGACCCTGATAGAATTATTAAGTCGTTTGTAATTTCTATATCGTCAATATTTTTCATCTTATTTGGTATAATTCTCCATTCTTTTAATTTTATATTTATTAAAACAAGGTGCATCAGGCCATTTTTCCACATCGATCCTATTATCATATCGTTTGATATGACTTTGTAACTACTCATACCAAATGCCCATTGAGGCCTATAGAAATCGCCGTTGATTGGAATAACCAGATTTTTTTTCTTCCCATTCCACAAAAAGATATTACCAAAGTCATCGTTTTTGCTAACATAATATAATTTGTTATCATCGCTCCACTCGGGCTGAAATACTGGACGCTTTATTCCTCCATCTATTTTTCTTTTGTCATGCAGATTTCCTATTTTGTCTATTTCTCCTACCCATAACTCACAAGCATCCCATGGCATATGAGGTAAATCCCATTCTAGCCATGCTAAGTATTTTCCATTTTTGCTCATCCTTGGATTTGAGTAAAAATCTCTACCTGTAACTAGTTTTTTTGGTGCGTTTTTTTTGTCTAGGTCAATAAACCCAATATAATTTTTTGGCTTTGAAGACTTGATATTAGAGTGATCTTCTATTACGAAATAAAGGTTTTTTTGGCTATCAGAATATTCAAGATCTGCATATCTTAGTGATTTTTGATTTGTTAATTTACTAGTATTTTTATCAATAATGTAGATATCTTGATCGGATTCATTAATAAAGAAGATTAAATTATCTGACACAGTATAGCTGCCACCTCCATATTCATGTACTCTGCTTCTTACATCGTAATTAATTCCAGTAATATTTTTAATTTCTTTTTGATTATTAATACTTATAATACTTGTCCTGCCATTATCTTCAGGGAATGTTTCAAGCCAATAATGTATTTTATTTTTAGACTTTGGAAAAATTTTCTTTTTTGATGATTTTGCCACAAGTTCAGCGGTGATATTATTATTATCAAACTTATTGGCTATAAATTGGTAGATATTCATATTATTAATCTTTATAATTTATTGACGGTAATTACTTTAAAATAAAAAAAATACCCAAATTATGGATTTTTATACTTTCTAATGTTATATAAATAAATATATTAGTGCTTTATACTATTATTATTAATAATAATAATTATATTATACTGGAATTGATACAATTTTAGTATAATACGACTATCATAAAAAAGGTTTTCATTAAGCAATGTCGATAAGAAATATATATAAAAATATTAATAAAGAATTGGATCATGCAATTGAAAATGGTCTATATAATCCTGCTAATGAGCATGATGCTTGTGGTATTGGTTTTGTTGCAAATATTAAAAATAAAAAAAGTTACTCAATAATACAAGATGGTCTTTTGATTCTAAAAAATCTTGATCATAGAGGTGCGGTTGGCGCTGATCCAAAAGCTGGTGATGGCTGTGGGATATTGACTCAAATTCCCCATGAATTCTTTCTTAAATCAACAAAGGCCCTAGGGATTGATTTACCAGATTATGGATATTACGGGGTAGGTAATTTCTTTATGCCAAAGAATAAAAAACTGCGTAGAAAAGTTACTGAGCTCATAAAAGATGTAGCGAGAGAAGAAGGCTTGAATATTTTAGGATGGAGAGATATTCCGGTAGATAATAGCGACTTAGGAAAATCTGTTATTCCAACAGAACCATTTCATGCTCAGATATTTATCAATTCATTACAAGATTTTGAAAAACAAGATGATTTTGAGAGAAAACTATTTGTTGTAAGGAAAAGAGTTTTTAATGTTTTGTGGAAAGAAGATAATAACCTTTCAAATGATTTTTATATAAGCTCTCTTTCTTCAAGAACAATTTTGTATAAGGGAATGCTATTGGCAGGTCAATTAGGTGATTACTTTCTTGACTTGCAGGACCCAGATTTCAAATCTTCATTAGCTCTTGTTCATCAACGTTTTTCTACGAATACTTTTCCAACGTGGAGTTTAGCTCAACCGTTTAGAATGATCTGTCATAATGGTGAGATTAATACGTTGCGTGGCAATGTAAATTGGATAAAAGCAAGATTTGCATCGATGAAATCTGATTTGCTAAAAGATGATATAAAAAAAATATGGCCTATAGTAGTTGACGGGCAATCAGATTCTGCATCCTTTGATAATGTTTTAGAGTTGCTTATTAATTGTGGGTACTCAATATCACACGCTATGATGACCATGATACCTGAAGCATGGACTGGCAATCCGCTTATGGACAAAAAGAGGCGCGCTTTTTATGAGCATCAAGCCTCGATGATGGAGCCATGGGATGGCCCTGCTGCTATTGCTTTTACGGATGGAAAACAGATTGGCGCTACTCTTGATAGAAACGGTTTAAGGCCAGCTAGATATTTGGTAACAGATGACGATAGAGTTGTTTTGTCTTCTGAGATGGGAGTTTTACCTATTGAGGAAAGTAATATTGTGGAAAAATGGCGCTTGCAACCGGGAAAAATGTTACTGATAGATCTCGAAGAGGGAAGAATTATTTCTGATGAAGATTTAAAGAATAGTCTAGTAAATCAACATCCTTATCAAGAGTGGTTAGATAATAGTCAAATTATTCTGGAAGATTTACCTGAAGTAAAGTCAAGCTCGCGTCAATCAAGCAGTGATTTATTAAGTTTGCAGCAGGTATTTGGCTATACTGAAGAAGATTTAAAGTTTTTACTGTCACCAATGGTTGCTTCGGGGCAAGAAGCGATAGGTTCGATGGGGACAGATACACCAGTATCATTTTTATCTAAGAAGCCTAAATTACTACACAGTTATTTTAAGCAATTATTTGCTCAAGTTACCAATCCACCAATCGACCCTATACGCGAAGAACTAGTCATGTCACTAGTATCTTTTATAGGGCCAAGGCCCAATCTTCTTGATCCCCATAAAAACGAGGGTTTGAAAAGATTAGAGGTTCGTCAGCCTATACTGACAAATGAAGATTTGGATAAAATCCGGTCAATCGGGGATATGTCTGATGGCCATTTCCATACTATTACTCTTGATATTACATTCGATGTTAAAAATGGTAATGATGGGCTAGAGAAAGCATTAGATAGGTTATGCGAAAAGACGACGTCTAAAGTTAAGAGTGGTTATAATATCATTATATTATCTGACCGCCTAACGAATACTAATAGAGTCCCAATTCCGGCTTTGTTAGCTACATCTGCCGTACACCATCATCTTATTAGGGAAGGGCTCAGAACCACTGTAGGACTGGTTATTGAAACGGGAGAAGCAAGAGAAGTCCATCAATTCTGTACGCTTGCAGGCTTTGGTGCTGAGGCAATTAATCCTTATTTAGCATTTGATACAATCGAGGAATTGAGACATTCACTTAATGAAGATATTTCTACAAAAGAGGCTTCAAAAAGATACATAAAAGCTCTTGATAAAGGAATGCTAAAAGTAATGTCAAAGATGGGTATATCAACATATCAGTCATATTGTGGCGCGCAGATTTTTGATTCAATTGGTTTGGATCATTCGGTTATTGATAAATATTTTACTGGAACGAATTGTAAAATAGGAGGAATGACCCTTAAAGAAATATCAATTGAAACATTAAATAGACATAGAGATGCTTTCGATAGTCCTGAAATTTTAGAAAATTCTCTCGAAGTTGGTGGTGAGTATGCACAAAGAGTTAGAGGGGAAGACCATGCTTGGGATTATAATAGTATTACTAGTTTACAGCATGCCGTTAGAAGCAAATCACCAGATTCATATGAAAAATTTTCAGAACAAATTAATAATCAAGATGAGAGATTACTTACGGTCAGGGGTTTGTTTGATATAAGTGATGCAAAATCAGATAGTAGGGTTTCTATACCGCTGGAAGAAGTTGAGTCTGCCGTTGAGATTGTCAAAAGATTTTCAACTGGTGCCATGTCTTTCGGTTCGGTAAGCAGAGAAGCTCATACTAATCTAGCTATCGCTATGAACAGAATTGGAGGAAAGTCAAATACAGGAGAGGGTGGAGAAGAGGTCGATAGATTTACTCCGCTCGCCAATGGCGACTCAATGCGATCAGCAATTAAACAGGTTGCATCAGGAAGGTTTGGAGTTACTAGCGAGTATTTGGTAAATGCAGATATGATTCAGATTAAGATGGCTCAAGGTGCGAAGCCTGGAGAAGGCGGCCAATTGCCTGGACATAAGGTAGATGCGGTTATTGCAAAAGTAAGATATTCAACTCCTGGAGTCGGCCTTATATCTCCGCCACCTCACCATGATATTTATTCTATCGAAGATCTTGCTCAGTTAATTTTTGATCTCAAAAATGCTAATACAGAAGCTTTGATTAGCGTAAAGTTAGTATCCGAAGTTGGGGTAGGTACAGTTGCAGCTGGGGTCGCAAAATCTAGGGCTGATCATGTAACAATATCGGGTTTTGAAGGCGGAACTGGAGCTAGTCCTTTAACATCGATAAAACACGCAGGACTTCCTTGGGAATTAGGTCTAGCTGAGACACACCAAACTTTAGTTTTGAATCAATTGAGATCAAGAATTTCTGTGCAGGTAGATGGGGGCTTAAGAACAGGAAGAGATGTTGTTGTTGGGGCCTTGCTAGGAGCAGATGAGTTTGCTTTTTCAACGGCGCCATTAATTGCTTCTGGCTGTATAATGATGAGAAAATGTCATCTTAATACGTGTCCAGTTGGAATTGCGACGCAAGATCCTGAGCTTAGAAAGAAGTTTGTAGGAACACCCGAGAATGTTATAAATTATTTTTTCTTCGTAGCAGAAGAAGTCAGAAAATATATGGCATCTATGGGATTTAAAAATTTCAATGATATGATCGGGCAGAGTCAGATGCTTGATAAAAAAACTGCTATCAAACATTGGAAAGCAAAAGGTATTGATTTGAGTAAATTATTTTATAAACCTCATGTTGCTTCAGGTCTTCCTATATTTAAATCAGAACAACAAAACCATAATATAGAGAAAGTCTTAGACCAAGATCTAGTTAATTTATGTAAAGAAGCTATAGATAGTGGAAAGAGCATTTTTGTTGAGAAGGTGGTTAAAAATACAGACCGCACAATAGGAACGATACTGTCAAGCCATATTGCTAGGAAGTATGGCTATAAGGGATTACCAGAAGATACAATCCATGTGAAATTGAATGGTACAGCGGGACAAAGTTTCGGTGCATTTGTTGCTGGAGGAGTTACATTAGAGTTAGAAGGAGAAGCAAATGATTATGTTGGCAAAGGCCTTTCTGGCGGTAAGTTAGTTGTGTATCCAGATAGAACATCAAAAATTAACCCAGACATAAGTACGATAGTAGGAAATACCGTATTATACGGAGCTACTTCTGGAGAGTGTTATTTTAGGGGGGTAGCTGGAGAGAGGTTTGCGGTGCGTAATTCTGGTGCTATAGCAGTTGTTGAAGGTACCGGTGATCATGGTTGTGAATATATGACGGGCGGGGTAGTGGTTATATTAGGAAAAACTGGAAGAAATTTTGCAGCAGGAATGTCTGGTGGGATTGCGTATGTATTGGATGAAGTTGGTGACTTTAACGATAGATGCAATCTATCTATGGTTGAACTTGAGCCAATTCCAGCTGAAGATGATTTATTAGAAAGACTTCATCATCAAGGAGGGGACCTTGAAACTCACGGTAGAGTCGATGTCTTAAAATCAATGACTAAATTTGATGCTGAAAGAATTTATAAATTAGTATTAAATCATAGCGAGTATACGGGTTCGAATCGCGCGAGAATAATTCTAGAACATTGGGATGATTACCTTCCAAAGTTTGTAAAAGTTATGCCTGTAGACTACCGAAGGGCTCTTAAAGAGATGGATCTAAATGATAATAGTGTAAAAATTGTTGCAGGAGTATAAATATGGGAAAAGTTACCGGTTTTTTGGAGATAGATAGACATGATAGGAAATATAAACCTGCATCAGATAGAGTTAGAAACTTTAATGAATTCATTATCCCTCTTGGCGAAGCGCAAACAAGAGATCAGGCTGCAAGATGCATGGATTGTGGAATACCTTTTTGCCATACGGGATGCCCTGTAAATAATCAGATCCCTGATTGGAACGATCTTGTTTATAAAAATGATTGGAAAAAGGCTCTTGAAAACTTACATTCAACAAATAACTTTCCAGAATTTACTGGAAGAATTTGTCCCGCTCCATGTGAATCTTCTTGTACGCTGAATCTAAATGATGAACCGGTTACCATAAAGACTATTGAATGTGCAATTATAGACAAGGGCTGGAAAGAAAACTGGATAACCCCAAAGATAAGTGAAATTAAAACAGGTAAGTCAATAGCAATTGTTGGGTCTGGCCCCGCTGGTCTATCTTGTGCTCAACAGTTAGCAAGGCAAGGCCATTCAGTTAATGTTTATGAAAAGAATAATAAGGCTGGCGGTTTAATGAGGTACGGAATTCCTGATTTTAAGATGGAAAAGTATTTAATTGAAAGGCGTGTTCATCAAATGGAAGAAGAGGGCGTTAAATTTCACTATGGGGTGAAGATTGAGAGCAAAGAATCTATTGATCAACTAATAGATAATTATGATGCTATAGTGCTTGCTGGAGGATCTGAGTCATCTCGTGATCTACCAATACCAGGCCGAGAATTGAACGGAGTCCACTTTGCTATGGACTTTCTTCCCAATCAAAATAGAGTTATCGGCAATGAAGAAGTTGATAAGAGTGGTATGATTACAGCTGCCGGTAAAAATGTCGTTGTTATAGGTGGAGGTGATACGGGTTCAGATTGTATAGGTACTTCTTTTAGGCAGGGAGCGCTTTCCGTTACACAATTAGAGATAATGCCGATTCCTCCAGAGAAAGAAGATAAATTATCTACCTGGCCTAATTGGCCTTTAAAATTTAGAACATCTTCAAGTCAAGCAGAAGGTGCAAGTAGAGAGTTCTCTATAATGACAGAAGAATTTAATGGAGACAATGGATCATTAAAAGCTCTTAAATGTGTAAGGGTCGATAATGAAATGAAAAAAATTGATGGTAGTGAATTTGAAATAAAAGCAGATTTGGCTTTGCTTGCGATGGGTTTTGTGCATCCAGTTCATACTGGTATTATAGATACCTTGGGTATAGAAAAAGATTCACGAGGAAATATTCTTGCAGATACAGAAAAATATTTAACTAATATCGAAAAGTTTTTTGCTGCAGGAGATATGCGAAGAGGACAGTCCTTGGTCGTTTGGGCCATACGTGAAGGTCGACAAGCTGCTCGTTCTGTCGATAAATTTTTAATGGGAAAAACAAATTTAGCAAGATAGATTTATATAAAAAAATAAGTCTTTCTTGACAGATACGAATAGTATCAATAATAATCGGGAAATTAATATAATATTATTTTTTAGAAATGAATTGAAACATGAAAGTACGTAATTCTCTTAAATCCCTTAAAGGTAGACATCGCGACAATAAAATTGTTAGACGTCGGGGTCGTTTATTTGTGATAAATAAAGTTAATAGAAGATTTAAAGCAAGACAAGGTTAATCATTTAATACTTTTTATATAATGCCTCATAATAAAAATCTAAACTATCAACCATTTCAAGTTATTGAGAATCATGATAGTAGGGTCTTATTACTTTGCGATCATGCGTCGAACCATATCCCTTATATTTACAACAATCTTAATATATCTGATGAAAATTTAAGTCGTCACATAGTATACGACATTGGTTCTAAGGGGGTAACTATTAGCTTAGCTAATTTGTTAAAATCGAATGCTATTTTAAGTAATTTTTCTAGATTGTTAATCGACCCAAATAGAGCATTGAATGACCCTACTCTCATAATGAAGATATCTGATAATTATATTATACCTGGTAATTTAAATTTGGATAATAACAAATGTCTAAATAGGATTAATAATTTTTATAAACCTTACCATGAGGCTGTAAAGAAAAAAATTAACGATTTATTGTCAAGAAACGTTGTGCCTATAATTATATCAATGCATTCATTTACTCCAATATTTAGAGGGATAGAAAGACCTTGGCATATTTCTATACTGTGGGATCAAGATACAAGGTTTTCAGGCCCATTAATTGATTTTTTAGAGTCAGATAATGAATATATTATTGGCAAAAATGAACCATATTCTGGTAGCCTAAAGGGTGATACATTATACAGGCATGCTAGTTTAAATGGCATACCCCATGTTTTGATTGAGATTAGGCAGGATTTGATATCAGATGCTGAAGGGCAACAAAAATGGGCTTTATATTTAAATAAAATCATATCTAGATTATTGGATTTGAATGGTTTAAATTATATTGACATTTGAGTTAGTTAATAATATTAGGAGATTTTATTAATGGAGAAATCTATAGAGATTGAGGCTTTGGTATTTAGAAGAATGCTTAACCATTTAAGAGAACGAACCGATGTTCAGAATATTGATTTAATGAATACTGCAGGATTTTGTAGGAATTGTTTATCAAATTGGTATGAAGAAGAATCTAATAAAATGGAAATACCAGTTGATAGAGAAGAAGCCCGAGAATTTATCTATGGCATGCCATATTCAGAGTGGAAAGATAAATATCAAAAATAAAAGTAAAATATTTTACTTTATTAATCTGTATATTTTGGAGCGGCTTATAGATAGTTTTTTAGCGGCTTCTGTTACATTGCCATTACAAAATTTAATAGTCTCCAGTGCAATTATTGAATTTAAATCTTTTAATGTTCTGAATTCTCCTTCTTGATTCAAGTATTTTATCCCTTCAGTCGCATCAAAATATATATCACCATTTTTTTTAGTTTTATTAAAATGATTAATCGCTTCTTTTTTTGTCATCCAGATTACTTGGTAGTTCTGTTTTAGCTTAGAATTTAGATTATTATCATCTATAATGATTAAATTATTTTCCATTCGGACTCTCCGGTACTAATATTTAATTTTTAAATTGAGTATTGAACTATTTTATATCGTAATCATATAATTTATATAAAATTAATTTATATAACGAGGTTAAATCATGAGTAACATAAAAAACATCAAAAATATTGGTGATTTACCGAGATGGGATCTAACTGATTTATATCCATCGCCAGAATCTGAAATTCTTTCTAAAGATATTGAAGATTTAAGGGTTAATATAAAAAATTTTTCAAATGAATACAAAGGTAATATTACTGATAAGCTCTCTATAGATGAACTTGGTTTAGTGTTATATGGAGCAATATGTCAGTATGAGAAAATATCAGAAAAAATGGGGCAAATAGGATCTTATGCAACCTTGTACCATGTTACAGACACATCAAGTTCAGAAAGATCTAAATTTTATGGTGACACGATATCTAGATTAACGGATCTATCTAATGATTTAATATTTTTTGATTTAGAGTTGAATCAATTAGATGACGATATTTTATTAAAAGCGCTCGATAATATTAAACTATCTAAGTATAGGCCGTGGATAGAAAATGTTAGAAAATACAAAAAACATCAACTGTCAGATCAACTAGAGCGATTATTACAGGAAAAAAGTGTCACAGGATCACATGCTTGGAATCGACTGTTTGATCAAACGATGGCAGGCTTCCAATTTACTATTGATGATAAACCTTATTCACTAGAACCAACGTTAAGTTTTTTATTGTCACCTGATGAGACTATAAGAAAAAAAGCAGCGGATGCGCTATCTTCTAAGTTTGCTGAAAATATATCTCTATTTACATTAATTACAAACACTTTGGCAAAAGATAAAAGTATATCAGATAATATAAGGAAATATGAAGAACCAAGTGATTCTCGTCATCTTGCTAATAATATAGAACCAGAAGTAGTTCAAGCATTGGTTAAATCAGTATCAGAGTCTTATCCTAAATTAAGCCATAGATATTATGCACTTAAAGCTAAATGGTTAGGTAAAGAAAAATTAAATTATTGGGATAGGAATGCACCTCTATCATTAAATGATAATGAAATAATTTCTTGGGATGAAGCAAAAAATATTGTAATTGAATCCTATTCAAGCTTTTCTGAAGAAATAGGTGACATTGCTAATCAATTTTTTTCTAATAACTGGATTGACGCTCCGTCATTAGAGGGAAAGGTATCGGGTGCCTTCGCTCACCCAACTACCCCAAACAAACATCCTTATATACTATTAAATTATCAAGGGAGAGCAAGAGATGTTATGACGCTTGCACACGAGCTAGGGCACGGGATACATCAGACTTTATCTTCAAGGCATGGACCTTTGATGGCAAACGCGCCGCTAACTGTATCTGAAACTGCAAGTGTATTTGGTGAAATGCTTACTTACCAGAAATTACTATCTAAGGCTGATAGCAAGGAAAGCAAACGTATGTTAATTGCATCAAAAGTTGAAGATATGCTTAATACTGTGGTGCGTCAGATATCATTTTACCAGTTCGAAGAATCGATACATAAAGAAAGAAAGAATGGTGAATTAACTACTGAGGATATTAACAGTATATGGATGAAAATACAGAAAGATAGCCTTGGTCCAGCGGTTAATATAGATGATAATTATAAATACTATTGGTGTTATATTCCCCATTTTATACATAGCCCATTTTATGTCTATGCTTATGCTTTTGGCGATTGTCTTGTAAATTCTCTTTATGCAATATATAGAGATTCAAGCACTAATTTTGTCGAAAAATATATTGATTTATTAAAAGCAGGTGCGACTAAACACCACACAGAATTGTTATCACCATTTAACCTTGACGCACTTAATCCTGAATTCTGGAAAGCCGGATTGTCCTTGATAGAAAATATGATTGACGAATTAGAGGTAATTGAAAAAGATTAATTAAGCTAGTTTAGCGGTACTATGGATAAAGAAGAAAACACCTATTCAAAAAGATTTATGAGATATGGTAAAGTTGGTTCTAACTTAGGCATTGCTGCTGCACGGGTTGCTTTATCCAAAGTAATGAACGAAAAGTCACTAGAAAAAAATGCTATTGCAGTAACTAGCGCCCTTGGTGATATAAAGGGGCCTATTATGAAGATCGCCCAAATTTTATCTACAATACCAGGGGCTGTGCCAGCTAAATACGCAGATGAATTATCTAAACTACAAAATAATGCTCCTTCTATGGGCTGGGGATTTGTTAATAGACGTATGAAAGCTGAATTAGGTAAAGATTGGCAAGGTAAGTTTAAAAGCTTCGATAAAGAGGCGTGTGCAGCAGCTTCGCTTGGTCAAGTTCATAAAGGTGAAGATTTAAAAGGAAACGTGGTTGCCTGTAAACTGCAGTACCCAGATATGTCTTCTGCAGTAGAGGCTGACCTAAAGCAATTAGATTTACTATTTTCTATAAATAAAAGGTTTGATCCTGCTATATTAACTGGGCAGATAAAGAAAGAAATAGCGATTAGATTAAGGGAAGAGCTTGATTATGAGAGAGAGGCCAATCATTTAGATCTATATCGGGCAATGTTGAAGGATCATAAGGATATAAAAATTCCTAATGTGGAGAGAGAGTTGTCAACAAAAAGATTATTAACAATGACATGGCAACAGGGGGTTCACTTATTGAGCTATAAGAATTCCTCACAAGAGATTAGAAATAAAATTGGCGATATGTTGTTTAGAGCATGGTGGATTCCCTTTGGACAATACGGTGTAATTCACGGCGATCCACATTTAGGTAATTATACAATTATAGAAAAAAATAACCAGGTTACAGGACTAAATTTATTAGATTTTGGATGTGTCAGGAGATTTGAACCGTCTTTCGTAAAAGGTGTTGTAGATTTGTACAATGGACTTTTGTTAAATAAAAGGGATCAAGTAATTTCTGCTTATGAAACATGGGGATTCTCTGATCTTAAAAATGAAACAATTGAAATACTAAATATATGGGCAAAATTTGTATATGGTCCTTTATTAGATAATAGAATTAGAACGATCTCAGATGGGACAAGTCCAAACAGTTATGGGAGAAAAGAAGCCTTTGAAGTTTATACTGCTCTAAAAAAAATTGGTCCAATTGAAATACCAAGAGAGTTCGTTTTTATGGATAGAGCTGCAATAGGACTTGGTGCTGTTTTTCTGCACCTAGATGCAAAATTAAATCTTCATGATCTATTTGAAAAAGCTATAGGAGATTTTGATGAAAAAAAATTAAAAAGTAGGCAAAATAAAATTTTTATAAAAACAAATGTTGATTATGGTGATTAGTTGTGATTTTTTCATTGATAATTTTGTTACCACATGCTAGTTGATTGTTATATTTATAAAGAGATATTAAAGAGATATTTATGACAAAAAATAGTGACGATATTCCAAGTATGGATTATGTAGAGCATAATAAAACCTACATACGTTTTGTTAAGTTAACAAAATTTTCTTCAATTTTCTTAGTAGTTTTATTAGCATTGATGGCTATCTTTCTTGTCTAATAATTAATTTTTTAATCTCGTGTTTTAAGGTTCTTCTTTCTCATGAAAATTACAGTTTTATCTGAAGTCATTAAAACTGAAGACCGTGTTGGGTTAACACCTTCAGTTATAAAAAAAATAGTTTCACAAGGCGTAGATGTTTGTATTCAGTCAGGCTGCGGTGCAAGAGCAGGGTTTGCTGATTCTGAGTACGAAGAAGCTGGCGCTAAGATTTCAAGAACCATCAAAGATGCTGTATCTAATGCCGATATTATAATAACCGTTAGAAGGCCAAATAAAGATCAACTAGAATATGTTCAAAAGAGCACCATTTTGATTGGGCTGATGGATCCTTATGGGAATAGGGATGATTTGCAAAGTTTGGCTAAAAATGGTTGTAAGATTTTTTCGATGGAATTGATGCCTAGAATTTCAAGAGCACAATCTATGGATGTTCTGTCATCACAATCAAATTTATCAGGTTATAAGGCTGTTATAGATGCTGCTGCAACTTATGGTAGAGCATTGCCAATGATGATGACAGCAGCTGGTACAATTCCCCCGGCACGTGCTTTTATCATGGGTGCTGGTGTAGCTGGACTCCAAGCTATTGCAACAGCAAGAAGAATGGGCGCTATTGTAACCGCAACAGATGTTAGGCCTGCCTCAAAAGAGCAAGTAGAATCATTAGGAGCAAAGTTCGTTGCAGTTGAGGATGATGAGTTTAAAGCTGCAGAAACTTCTGGCGGTTATGCCAAAGAAATGTCAGATGAATATAAAAATAAACAACAAAATTTGGTAGCAGAGCATATCGCAAAGCAGGATATCGTAATTACTACCGCCTTAATACCTGGCAGAAAAGCTCCAATATTAATAACAAAAAAAATGATAGATTCAATGAGAAAAGGATCCGTAATTGCTGACTTAGCTATAGAACGGGGTGGTAATGTTGAGATGTCTAGAGTTGGAAAAATAGAAGATTATAATGGTGTCTCAATTATAGGGTATGAAAATTTTGCAGCTAGGTTGCCTGCAGATTCCTCCAATTTATACTCTCAAAATATATATAATTTTCTTGGAGAAATAATAAATTATACTGATAAACGATTAGAAATTAAAAGTGATGATGAAATTATATTAGGTACACTGATAGCAGATGAATCTAAGCTAGTGCATAAAATGTATAATTGATGGAGATACTATGAACAAAGAATCTATAGTAAATGTAATTGACGCAGCTAATGTGGAGGCAATAACACTTGTTTCAAATTTAGAACACGCTGGTGTACTTGATGTAGTTGACCCCTTTATGTTTAGGTTGTCAATATTTATACTAGCTATATTTATAGGATATTATGTTATTTGGAGTGTTACTCCAGCATTACATACTCCTCTTATGTCGGTTACTAATGCAATATCATCTGTAATCATTGTTGGTGCATTATTATCTGTAGGAGCTAATTTTATACCAGGATCAGCGGAAGCAAGTGATATATTTTATGCTAAAACATTTGGTTTTTTTGCATTAATACTTGCTTCAATTAATATATTTGGGGGGTTCCTCGTCAGCCATCGCATGTTAGCGATGTATAAAAAGAAGGTTTAGTAATTTGTCAGCAAATATTGTAGCATTTTTATACTTAGTTTCAGGTGTTTGTTTTATCCTAGCGCTTAGAGGCTTGTCGAATCCAGAATCTGCACGACTTGGTAATATTTTTGGTATATCAGGAATGGCGATCGCTGTATTAACAACTTTAACGATTTCAGCTACAACAAATATTTTAGATGGAATGTTAATTATATTAGGTATAACAATCGGTGGTGGTATAGGCATATATATTGCACGTAAAATTCCAATGACCGCGATGCCTCAATTAGTTGCTGCATTTCATTCTTTAGTTGGTTTAGCTGCAGTTTTAGTTGCGGCAGCAGCGTTATATGCTCCAGCTGCTATGGGTATTGGTAGTCCCGGCAACATGCATATGTCTAGTCTCGTAGAAATGGGTCTAGGTGTTACTATAGGGGCAATAACATTTACGGGTTCAATAGTTGCGTTTACAAAGTTACAGGGTTTAGTATCAGGGTCTCCACTTACATTTCCAAAGCAACACCTTATAAATCTTCTTATAGGTATTAGTTTAGTGTTAATGATAATAGCATTCTCTTTAACCGAATCACATTTCATTTTTTGGGCTCTGACGTTCACAGCATTGTTAATAGGAATTTTAATTATTATCCCAATTGGAGGTGCAGATATGCCGGTTGTGATATCAATGTTAAACTCATATTCTGGATGGGCAGCAGCTGGAATAGGTTTCACATTAGGTAATACAGCATTAATAATTACAGGGGCTCTTGTTGGATCATCTGGTGCAATATTATCCTATATAATGTGTAAGGGGATGAATAGATCATTTTTTAATGTGATATTAGGTGGATTTGGCAGTGATAATAATTCTGTAAGCTCAGATACTGATGAGAATAGACCAGTAAAAAGAGGGTCAGCAGAAGACGCTGCTTTCATTATGAAAAACGCTGGGTCTGTTATAATAGTACCTGGTTATGGTATGGCAGTTGCACAAGCACAACACGCGCTTCGTGAAATGGTTGATGAGCTAAAGAAAGCGGGGGTAAGTGTTTCTTATGCCATACACCCGGTTGCTGGTCGTATGCCTGGTCATATGAATGTTTTATTGGCTGAAGCACAAGTACCCTATGATGAGGTGTATGAGTTAGAAGATATTAATTCACAGTTTAGTCAGACAGACGTTACTTTTGTTATAGGCGCTAATGACGTAACAAACCCTGCTGCGAAGACTGACCCGCAGAGTCCGATATATGGAATGCCAATTCTCGATGTAGAGCGTTCTGGGACTGTATTGTTTATTAAAAGATCTATGGCATCTGGTTATGCAGGAGTGCAGAATGAATTGTTCTTTAGAGATAACACTATGATGCTTTTTGGTGATGCAAAAAAGATGGTTGAAAATATAGTTAAATCGTTATAGTTTTTTTCTTTTTATAAAGGAAATAGACTTTTTTGCATGCTTATTATTTTTATCAATTCTGATAATTTCTTCATAATCTTTTATAGCTAGACTATATTTTTCTAAATATTCATATGTCTTAGCTCTTGCAAATAGCGCATTAAGAAAATTAGGCTCTGAAAATAGTACCTGATTTAAGTCGTCTATAGCAGAATTATAGCGCCTAATTGCTATATAGGATAACGCTCGTGAATATAATGATACATAATTATTTCGCTTTAGCGATATTGATTTGTCAAAGTCTTGTACCGCATTATTTTGTTTCTTGAGTAATTGGTATAATGACCCTCTATGATGGTAGGCATCAGAACTATTTTTATCATATTTTATAGAGTCATTAAAATCATTTAGTGCCATTTCATAATACTGATTTTTTTTGTAATAGATGCCTCTACTTAAATAAGCCTTTGAGTAATTTGGAGCTATTTCAATGCATTTATTAAAATTATCAATAGCTTTTTTTGTATTACCTATATTTAAATAGGACTGACCTTCATTGTATATGGCCTGATAATAACTGGGGTCTAATTTTATGGCTTTTTGAAAATCTTGAATAGATTCATCGAAGAAACCAATCTTTGCATATTCTATGCCTCTCAAATTATATAATTTGGGATTTAAAGGTTCTTTTACAATGGCTATATTTATAGATTTAAAGTTATCTTCGTATAAATTAATATTATTGGGTATGATATTGGAACTGAATTCTGTGATGAGTTTGTTGCTAGTGCAGGAGGAAACAAAAGGGATTAACAAAAAAATTATATATAAATCTTTTAATTCTATAATATTATAAAATTTCACAATAATATTTTTCTAATTATAATGTAAGCAAAAAACTAATAAAATTTTATAGGGCAGTTCCACTCTCTCTTTGTTGAGCTTTTCTTGCAAGTTTTCTTCCACGTCTTATCGCCTCGGCTCTTTCTCTTGCCTTTTTCTCTGAAGGTTTTTCATAATGATTACGTAGTTTCATTTCTCTAAAAATACCTTCACGTTGCATCTTTTTTTTAAGAGCTTTAAGAGCTTGATCTATGTTGTTATCTCGAACTGTTACTTGCAATGAATTATCCAATCAATTTAATAAAGTTTTAAACTATAAATATTTTATATATTATTTATTCCGTATTGCAAATAAAAAAATAAAAAACGATTTGCTATTTTTTTATTTTTTAAATCTCTTAATAGAATTAACGTGACCTAGTTTTCTGCCCTTTTTAATTTCTGTTTTTCCATAAATGTGAATCTTTCTATCTTCGTTATCATTTGATTTCTCCCAATAATGAATATCAGTTCCAATGATGTTTAGCATTTCTAATGAATGTAGCGTTTTTGGTTTTATAAGTGGCATATTACTAATTGCTCTAATGTGTTGTTCGAATTGAGATACATTAGCACCATTCATAGTCCAGTGACCAGAATTATGGACTCTTGGAGCAATTTCATTAACCTTGATATTATTATTTGTTATAAAAAATTCAATTGATAAAACACCGATATAATTTAGTTTTGATATAATCAATTTTGATATTTCATATAACTTCTCAATTAAGCTACTAGATAATCCTGATGGAATGCTAGACGTATGCAAAATATGATTTTTATGAATATTCCTTGAAGGTTCAAAAATTTCTATTGATCCGTCTTGCGATCTTGTTGTAATAGTTGAAACTTCCATATGAAAGGGTATAACTTCTTCTATTATGCATGGAACATTATTTAGTCCAATAAAATATTCTTCACACATTCTCATAGAGTTAATTAATTTTTGACCTTTGCCGTCGTAGCCAAATTTTCTTGTTTTAAGTATCCCTGGCTTTAGACTGAAATCCCATTTTTTTATGTCTTCTTTGTTGTTTATTTCTATAAAATCTGCAACTTCTACCCCATTTTGTCTTATAAAATTTTTTTCTAAAAAACGATCTTGGCTTAAGAAAATTGATTCTTTATTAGGATAAAGAGGGACGCAGTCTGAAATATAATTTAGAGTTTGCTCTGGGATATTTTCAAATTCAATAGTTGCAATATCTACATCTTCAACAAAGTCCTTAAGAGCTATTTGATTGTTATAATCTGCTAAAGTATATTTAGTAGCATAATTAAATGCTGGACTATCTTTACTAGAGCTATAAATATGTGTTTTTAACCCTAATTTATTTGCCGCTATTGCAAGCATGCTTCCTAATTGGCCTCCTCCCAGGATCCCAATCATTTTATTTGATTCAGAGCCAATATTTTTATTCATCTTCAGTTGGTTTCTCGTCCACTAATTTTGTTTGAGCATTCCTCCATTCAGTTAATTTTTTACTGATAATTTTATCACTACCAGCAATTATAGAGGCTGCAAGAAGGGCTGCGTTAATAGCGCCAGGTTTCCCTATCGCTAATGTTCCAACTGGGATTCCTGCCGGCATTTGGACGATTGAAAGCAAGCTGTCTAGACCTGAAAGTAATTTAGATTTTATTGGAATACCGAGAACTGGTAAGGCGGTAAGTGATGCAACCATACCAGGTAAATGAGCTGCTCCACCTGCACCAGCGATAATTATATTAAAGCCTTTTTTTTCAGCATTTTTTGCAAACTCGTATAATCTTTCCGGAGTTCTGTGTGCAGATATTATCATTGTTCTATAATCAATATCTAAGTCATCTAGTATCTTAGTTGAATGGCGCATTGTTGCCCAATCTGATTGTGAGCCCATTATAATTGCGATTTTATGCATTTTTTTCTCATTTAATTATTATTTAATTATATTACTAAAGCCGTCCCATATTAATTTTATACTAACTAAGAATAGAAGAATATAAATAATTCTATAAAATATTTTTGTAGGAACTTTTTTAACAATATATATCCCAACAAAGGTAGAAATTACTGCTATTGGAAATAAAGCCAATGATGTAAACAAAGTTGCTTTGTTCATTTCTCCTAATTGTATAAACAAAGGAAATTTAAATATATTATTTAACCAGAAGAAAATCATAAAAGTTCCAGCATATTTTCTTTGTTCCAGCTTTAATGGAAGTAGGTACATTTGATATGGAGGGGCTCCTGTTAGCGTTACAAAGCTAGTAAATCCAGTTATGGAACCCCAAAAAGTTCCGCGTACAACACTATGCCCCTTAGATTCTTTTTGGTTGTTATTTAGCCAATAGGATATAGTAAAAGTTCCAGCAATTATGCCAATTAATATCCTGATAACATTCGGATCAATTCGTGATACTAAAGCCCAGCCAATTATTATACCTACAATTGAAGCCGGAACAGTTATAGCTAATGTTATTCTATCAAATGTTTTTCTATACATCCAAACTGCAATTAAATCTAATACCATTAATATGGGCATAAGAACTGCAGCCGATTGAAGGGGGGAAGCAACAATTGCCATTAATGGTACGGCTAACGCGCCAATGCCAGTTAGCCCTCCTTTTGAGAGGCCAATTATAATGACTGATGGTATAGCCATTAAATAAAATAAAGGATCAATGATCATTAGGATAAAGTTTTCTATTGAAAAACAAAAAATTAATAGTAATGATTTCTTTTTTCTTTTTACTCTGCTTTATCATCATTATTATTAGAAAAAACATCATCAATGGTTAGGGATTCGGTATTATTAATGGCTGTTTCTTTTTTTATATAATAATCAACAGTTACATCGGTTGGCTTTAATGTATTAATATCCGGTGATATTCCTGTTTCTTTTTCTAATCTTTTAGCTGCCTTCACCACGGCATTATCTAATTCAATTTGTGAGCATAAAGACAATGCAACAGGATCTTGAGGTTGAATATTACTAATATTCCAATGCGACCGTTCTCTAATAGCATTGATTGTTGATTTTGTTGTCCCTACTAATTTTATTATTTCAGAGTCTTTTAATTCAGGGTGATTTCTAACAAGCCATGCAATTGCGGTTGGCCTATCTTGTCTTCGAGATAATGGCATATATTTAGGCTGTCTTTTCTTTTTTATTTCAGGTAATTTAACATCAGACTTATTTAATATAATTACATGATTTTTATCTTTTTGTGCTAGTTCTAGCTCTGATCTAGTTATTTGTCCTCCCATAATTGGATCCATACCACGTATCCCTTGCGCGACGTCCCCATCTGCAATTCCTTTTATTTCCAGACTATGCAAGTTACAAAAGTTTGCAATTTGGTCGAATGTTAAAGTAGTATTCTCTACTAACCACACTGCAGTTGCTTTTGGCATTAGTGGAATTTGCGCCATTATTATTTCTCCGTTATTTTCTTATAGCTACTTAATATTATTTCATAGCATAGATTAATTTAAATTAATATCTAAACTGTTAGTATAATTTTACCAAAATGTTTACCAGAAGTCATAAGTTTATGGGCTAACTCAGCTTCTTCTAATGGGAAAGTTTGATAAACTACTGGTTTTATTTGATTTTTCTCTAATAAAGGCCATATTTTTTTTTCTAATTTTTTAGTTATTTCAGACTTAAATTTAATACTTTGAGATCTAAGGGTGGAACCTGTATGTTTTAATTTTTTTCTCATCATTAGATGAATATCTGTTTCTACTATTTTCCCTTTTAAAAAAGCAATTTGAACAATTCGTCCATGCTGTGCAGCTACATTATAGTTTCTTAAGGTATAATCTCCACCCACCATATCCAATGTTAAATTAATTTCTTTGAATATCGAGTCCTTTATTACGGATACAAAATCATCAACACTATAATTTATAGCAAGATCAGCTCCTATTTCAAGGCACTTACTACATTTTAATGCGCTGCTTGTAGTTGTGATCACATTTGCTGAAAACGCTTTGGCGATTTGAATTGCGGTTGACCCAATACCACTTGATCCGCCATGCACTAGAAAATTTTCACCTTTTTTAAGCTCTCCTATATCAAAGATATTGCTCCACACTGTATAAAAAGTTTCAGGTATAGCTGCTGCTTCTATAAAGGATAAATTTTTTGGTATAGGAAGACTAAGATTTTCATGAGCAATACAATATTCTGAATAACCGCCACCTGGTACAAGAGCCAAGACTGCATCTCCAACTTTGTATCGAACAACATCCTTACCACATTTTGTTATAATTCCTGAAATTTCTAAACCAGGATTATGAGGTGCGCCGGATGGTGGTGGGTGCATACCCATCCTCTGAAGTATATCCGGTCTATTAACCCCAGCTGCCTTAACTTCAATAAGAATTTCTTTACCAGAGGGTTCTGGTATTATAATATCTCTTATTACTAGTTTATTATTTTTCCCATGGTCAATAATATCAACTATTTTCATAGATTTTACTTCTCTGTAAAGAAATTAGACATAAGATACAATATGTAAAAATATTATGCTTAGTAGCATTTTTGAAAGGATTTTATTTACCTAAGAAACCTTCAAATTTCTTATTAAATTTACTAACTCTACCAGCTCTATCTAAAAGGTGTTGAGAGCCTCCTGTCCAAGCCGGATGACTTGTTGGGTCTATATCTAGAGTAAGTGTATCACCTTCTTTACCGTAAGTTGACTTGGTCTCAAAAACTGTACCGTCAGTCATAGCTACTGTAATCTTATGGTAATCTGGATGTGTATCTTTTTTCATAATATGCTTCTCTAAAAATAATAAGTTAAATATAATTTATAGAATCTATAGACTAAGATTTAAGAAACCTCAATAGGTATATGTAAATATATTTTTTATTTGAAATATTAGCAGTAAGTCTTTTTGAAAAATTTAAAAACTTACCCCTCAGTTAATTTTAATTCAATCCTTCGATTTTTTCTATAGCCTTCTTGGTCATCATAGTTATCAATTGGTTGGAATTCTCCAAGTCCTGTTGCCGCTAATCTGTTTGGTGGAATTCCCATTTGTATTAGAAATTTGACTACTGATATGGCTCTAGCTGATGATAACTCCCAATTTGAATTAAATTTAGCATTTTTAATAGGCTGTTTATCTGTATGACCATCAACCCTTAGTATCCAATTAACGTCGCTGGGTATTTCATCCATAAGGTCAAGGATTGCTCCACTAAGTTTAGCTAGTTGACGCTTTCCTTCGATATTAATTTCAGATTCACCACTACCAAAGAGAACTTCTGATTGAAAGATAAACCTATCACCTATTATTTTAATATCACTTCTGTCACCTAATATTTCTTTTAATTTTCCAAAAAACTCTGATCTATATTCCGATAATTCTTTTACTTTTTGGGCTAGCGCAAGATTGAGTTTTTTCCCAAGATCGGATATCCTAGCTTTTTGATCTATATCTCTGTCTTTAGAATCATCTAATAAAGCTTGCATCTCAAGCATTTGTTTTCTAAGAGCTTTTAGTTGTATATTTAAGATTTTTATTTCATCATTCGCTTTATATGATTTTCCGTATAAATTTTTAATACTATTTTTCAAATCTAATACTTTAGATGAGCTCTCAATATCTTTCTTTCTAAGGTCTATGATCACTTGTTCACTAGATTTATTTGAACTAGTAATACTGCTAATAGTCTTATTAAGATTTAATAGCCCTCGATCCAATTCTTCATTTTTCTTCCTTATATCTATTATTATTTGCCCAGATTTGATAAGCTTTTGTTCTATTTCTAATATTTTTGATTCTTTGATATTAATCTTATTATTGAGGGCAATAATTTTTAAATCATCTTTATTAATTCTTTCTAGTTTTTTTTCTATCTCTATATTTTTAACTGCTAATTGATTACTTATTTCCTTTTCTTTTGCACCTAGGTCTAAAATTATTTTATTCCTATTTGCTAATTCATCACGCTGCAATTCATATTGAAGAATTCTGTCTTCTATATTATCTTCAAGAATTATTATTTTATTTTCATACTCAGTTGTAATCTTAATGACTTCATCCTGAAGCACTACCAGTTCTTCATTTGCAATAGATAGATCATTTATTAAGCTTGTTTTTTCAATTTCAAGTTCTGAAATACTAATTTCTAAATTTAAAATATCTTTTTCTAATTCATTATTTTGAAGGCGTTCAATTGAGAGGACGCTATTAAGATCAGCAAGTTGTTCGCGTAATTCTTCAAGTGCATTGTCCTTACCAGAGATTTCATTTGCTAGGTAAAACTGTGATAAAATAAAAACAGTCAGTAAAAACATTATTACCAATAGGATGGTTGCCATTGCATCGACAAAACCAGGCCAATAATTACCACCGCTATCAGATTTTCGGCGACTTTTCCCAATCATTGTAGATAATCTCGCTTATTTACTATTAGCTTCGTTAGATGACATATTGCGTAATTCTTTAATGAGTTCTAACTGATGTTCTGATTGTAATTTTATTAGATCTTTTATCAACTCTTGCTCATTTTGAATTTCTTTATTTCTATTATTATAAATATTATTACTTTGATCTATGACATCCGTTAAATTACTTATCATTTGATGCATTTCTTTCATATTTTTATTAAGATACATAAGAAATTTATTATCAGTTTTCTCATCAGAATTTATTTCTGTAACAGTAGAGAGCCATTCTTCAAGTTCATTGTAAAATCTATTTTGTGCTTGATTATAAATAAGATCTAAGAATCCTAATATTAATGATCCTGACAGACCGAATAAAGATGATGAAAAAGCAATTGCCATTCCGGATAGAGGAGCTTCAAGCCCTTGTTTAAGCTCTTCGAACATTGCCGAAGGCTGCTCTCCATTTAAATTTAGCGACCCAATCGTTTGGCTTATTGAATCAATAGTCATTAATAATCCCCAAAATGTTCCCAACAGCCCAAGGAAAATCAATAAACCAATCATATAGCGCGAGTATTCTCTTGCTTCATCTAATCTAGAAGCTATAGAATCTAAAAGAGATCTCATTGATGTTGTTGAAAGGCTTATGGTATGTTGATGGTCTAACATCATTGTTGCCATGGGAGCCAATAATGATGGAGGTGAACCTATATCAGCATTCAGATCGCCATTTTGAAAATTATTAACCCACCTAACTTCTTTAAATAATTTTATAACCTGATTTAATATAAATAAGCAGCCAAATATTAATACAGATAATATAATAGAATTAATTACTAAGTTTGCTAGAAAGGCTTTAAGCAGAAACTCTTGAAGAAAAAAAACTACCACAGCTATTAATAAAATGCAGGAAAGCATTTTTAAAATATAACTTTTTGGATTAGTTAAATTTGTGTAGCCAGAATATATTGTCATAATAATTTAATTTTTTATAATTTACTAACCCTATGTTCAATGAATTTAATTTCTAAATTAGCTTAGCATAATATTATTTTTTATTCATTCTATTAATTATCTCATTATGGATTTTATCATTACTAACTATAATTTGTTTATTTTCTATCCATTTGTTTTCTCCAGTGAAGTCTGTTATTCTTCCTCCTGATTCTAATAATATTAATATACTTGCAGCAAGTGTAATTAAGCTATTATTATTCTGGATATATGCATCAATATTACCTGAAGCAACTCGAACTATATCTATAGATGGAGAACCAAAAGATCTAATATTAGCTCCCTCAGCGCTTAGATTACTGCATAGTTTCTTATTGGCAATCGTTGTTATATCGTCATATTTTCTGATAGAGATCATGCTATTATTAATAGTTTCCATGGAGGATACTCTTATTCTTTTTCCGTTTAAACTTGCCCCCTTTCCTTTTTCAGCCATAAATAAATCGTCAGTTGATGGGTTGTAGACAACACCATCAGTAATAACATTATTTTTTTTATAAGCTACCGACAAAGAGAAGTATGGTATTGCCCGAGAATAATTTTCTTCCCCGTCTAAGATATTTATTATCCAAACTCCATCCGTAGGATTGTCCGTATCTTTGTAATAATTATCACAAATAATACCATTTTTTGGATAGGCTTTGGTTATCTCTTCGATTAATATATCTTGAACTCTATTTTTGCTTTTATCAGTAAAGTATTTTATAGAATTTGTAGATGTTTGAAGGTTTTGTATTTCACCAAAATCTCGCATATATATTTTTGCAGCTTTACGAGTCGCTTGGATAATTATATTCATTATAGGGGATGCAACCATGTATTTGTCAATCTGTTCTTTTTATATAGGATGAATCATTGGTATCAACTATTATATTGTCCCCAACAGAAATAAATGATGGCACCATTACCCTGAGATTATTTTCTAAAATTGCAGGTTTGTAAGAAGAGGATGCCGTTTGACCTTTGATAGTTGGCTCTGTATCTTTGATTTTTAATATTAATTGTTTAGGAAAAATTATGCCAATTGGCTTCTCGTCATATAGTTCTATTTGCACATTCATTCCATCTTGTAAATAGGCTTTTTTTTCTCCTATAAATTCTTCTTCTAGCTCAACTTGTTCAAATGTATCTTTATTCATAAATACAGCTTTACCATCATTTGAATATAAATATTGAAATTCATAACTCTCAATTCTGACTAACTCAATTGAATCATCTGATCGAAATCTTTCGTTGAGTTTAGTATTTCCAGTAATTGATTTCAATTCTACTTGATTAAAAGCACCACCTTTTCCAGGTTTTACTGCTTGTGCTTTTACTACAGACCAAAGTGAATTTTTGTATTCTATTATATTACCAGGAAAAATCTGATTACCATTAACTTTCATCTATCTAAACCTATATGTTATAACCTGTTGTAATATTTTTTTATCTTTTAGTATATTTATTTATTAATTATCTTGCCAAAGTCTAATTTGCGAATCCAAAGCTCTTTGTTTCTAGCTTTTGAAATGAATTTGCTCTATCAATCGCTTCTTCTTTTTCATCCTCTTTTATATTAGTAAGAGCTATATCTAACTCTATATCCATTATTCCTGCCTCCTTAGCAAGTAAATATAATTTATAAGATTCGATATTATTTTTTTCAACTCCAAGACCATATAAATACATTCGGGATAATGTCTGCTGGGCCTGAGGGTAACCTTTATCAGCAGCTCTTCTAAGCCACAAAGCAGCGATGCGGTTATTTTTCTTAACACCCATTTCATTTAGTATCATATGAGCGTAATCGGACTCTGATTCAACGAATCCTAGATTAGCAAGTTTAGCTGTTAGACTTGCGGAGTTGATAAGGTCTATCTCTGTACCAATTCCTTGGTGGTATAAAATCGATAGGGTGTAACTGGCCAATGGATTGTCATAAGTATGAGATTTATAAGTAAAATCAAAGGCTTTAGAATCATTTTTATCTCTTCCTCTACCCAGAAGATATATTTGCCCTAAAGAGTAAAGGGCATTAGAATATATTTGTTCACCATCATCAATATTAAAGCTTTCGAATAACTCTGCTGATCTTTGGTGACTATTATTATCTTCCTTGTATTGAAGTATTTCTGCCAATTGAAATTTTCCTAGCAAGCTTTTTTTTTGGTGCGCCTTTTCGTACCATTTTAGCGCGTCGTCATACTTCCTTTGGCTAGCATATGACTGCGCAATAGTTAGAATATAATTTATATCATCTATAAAATTTGTTCCCTTTATTAATTCAACAGCGCTATTTGTATCTTGCTTTTTAATTAAACTGATAAAATCGTCTGGATTAAAGGCGTGTGAGTAAGATATAGAATAAAAAACTATGATAATCGGTAAGAGAATTTTTTTTATATGAAATTTCATTACAATATCAATATTAAGTTGGCTTCGAATGTGTTTCTGTATAATAATATTTTTTTTTAATCATTGTTTTCTAAATCAACATTCCATTTACCTAATGAGGCAAAACTATTCATCTTAGCTCTATGGGTAAATGCCTTTTGTGCGTCAGTTATTTTTTCTACTTTTCCACCCCAAGTCATAATAGATTCATGTTGAAGCGCTCTTCCGAAGGAAAAGGTTATATTCCATGGATTGTTACTTGATGTGTTTATTATTGACAGATGTTCGGTTGCTTCGATATCATTCTGCCCTCCTGACAGGAAAGCAATTCCAGGAACTCCGTGAGGCACGGTTTCTTTTAGGCAACTTAATGTTCTTTCTGCAATTTCATTTGGTGAAGATCTTTCCTTACAAAATTTTCCTGGAATGATCATATTTGGTTTTAAAACGATACCCTCCAACTCTATTTTTGCATTAAATAATTCCTCAAATACAGTATTTAATACCCAAGTCGTAATGCGTTCACATTCTTTTATATTATGGTTGGAATTCTGACTATCCATTAACACTTCTGGTTCAATAATGGG
This sequence comes from Rhodobiaceae bacterium, assembly GCA_018651345.1. Taxonomy (GTDB): domain Bacteria; phylum Pseudomonadota; class Alphaproteobacteria; order Rhizobiales; family TMED25; genus CAJIYR01. The sequence continues at coordinate 14,193 of JABIEF010000031.1, read as the reverse complement.
TACTATATTGGCTTCTTGACACAGAGCTGCGTATCTCGCGAGAGCCTGTGCGTTCGCTTTAATAGCATAAGATGTTGGATTGTCTTTTGATATTTCTATTACTCCACGCCATTTGGCGAATCTAGCTCCAAGATTATAATATTCATTTAATCTCTCTCTTAAGCCATCAAGACCTTCAGTAATTGTTTGAGAGTTATCTAAAGCAAGTGGTTTTGCTCCTGTGTCAACCTTTATTCCGACTAGTGAATTTGATTTTTGAATTATGTCCGTAAGATATTCTCCTGTTTCGCTTTTCTGTCGGATTGTTTCGTCATACAAAATAACTCCCGAAATATAATTTTCCATAGCTTCAGAAGATCTAAAGAGCATTTCTCGATAATTTCGACGGCTCTCCTTCGAACACTCTAAATTGATTTGATTAAATCTTTTTGTAATTGTTGCGTTGCTTTCATCGGCTGCTAAGATCCCTTTTCCAGGCTTTACCATCATCTGTGCTACATTATTCAATTCTTTATTCATGCTATATCCTATCATGTGTAATGTATTATTATCTAAGTAAGACCTTTATTCCTGGCAGAATTTTGCCCTCAAGCCATTCAAGAAATGCACCTCCAGCTGTTGAAACATAGGTTAGATCTTTGATTACTCCTGCCATATTTAATGCAGAGATTGTATCCCCACCTCCGGCTACAGATATCATTTTATTAGACTTTGTTAGTTTTGATATTGAATGTGCCACTGTGATCGTTGATTTTTCAAATGGCGAATATTCGAAAGCTCCCATTGGACCGTTCCAGATTAATGTTTTTATATTCTCAAGTTCATTGATGATAATATTAGTAGATTCTTGTCCTAGGTCAAGAATCATGTAGTCTTTTGGTATTTCTGACAAAGACACATTTTTTGTAGGAACGTCGTGGTCTAATGTTTTAGAAATTTGTGCATCTACTGGGAGAATAATTTTACAATTATATTTTTTTGCTTTTATCAGTATATCTTGAGCTATTTTTATTTTATCAGGTTCAGATAATGAATTTCCAATTTCATGCCCTTGAGCAATTAAAAATGTATTTGCCATCGCCCCACCAATTATAATTTTATCAACTTTTTCTATGAGATTTTCTAATATTTGAATTTTTGTTGATATTTTGGATCCGCCAATTATTGCCGCCATTGGTTTTTTAGGGTTTTCTAGCAACGATTCTAGCATATGCAATTCTTTTAACATATTCTGTCCTGCATAACTTGGTAGTTTATTGGCTATACCTATTGTTGATGCGTGAGATCGATGCGAAACAGAAAACGCATCGTTGATATAAATATCACCAATTTGTGATAGATTTTGGATAAAATTTTTATCATTCTCTGCCTCTCCGGGGTAGAATCTTAAATTTTCTAGCATATAGATTGAACCGAGATCAAAGCTATTTTTGCTATAAGGAGAATTACTATCTGGTATATGATCTATAAAATTAACATCTTTATTGATTAGTCTGGATAGTTCAATTGCTATTGGCGAGAGCGATAATTCTAGTTTCTTTTCACCTCCGGGTCTTCCCATATGTGAAATAATAATTATTGCTGCATTAAAATCTAGTAGCTCTTTTAATGTAGGAATAATTTCTTTTATTCTAGTATTATCTTTTATTTGAGCATTTTTTATTGGAACATTAAGGTCAACCCTAATAATTATTCGCTTGTTCCTAGCGTCTTTTTCTTGAATATTATGGAATTTAGTTATCATAAATTTATCCTGCAGCTAGATTGATACTAATTTAATTTTCCAATAATTGCTGCTAAATCATTCATTCTATTTGAGAATCCCCATTCATTATCATACCAAGACATTACTCTGACTAACTTGCTGTCAATCACCCGAGTTTGGTCAATAGCAAAGATTGATGAATGCGGATCATGATTAAAGTCAGTAGACACTAGTTTTTCTTCTGTCCAATTTAAAACACCCTTTAACTGATTGTTCGCAGCTTCTATTATCGAATTATTAATTTCATCTACTGTTGTTGAACGAGAAGAGATAAATTTGAAATCGATTAATGAAACATTTGGAGTGGGCACTCTGATTGATACTCCATCTAATTTTCCAGATAATTCAGGTAAAATTAATCCAACGGCTGCTGCAGCTCCTGTCGAAGTTGGAATCATAGACATTGCGGCAGCTCGAGCACGATAAAGGTCTTTGTGATTTTTATCAATAGTAGGCTGGTCTCCTGTATAAGAATGGACTGCGGTAACAAAGCCGCTTTCTATACCAATTTTATTATTTAATACAGATGCAATGGGAGCTAAAGCATTGGTGGTACAAGATGCACTTGATATAATATTATCTGTTTTCTTTATATTATTGTGGTTTACGCCATAAACAACTGTTATGTCCGCGCCTTTTGATGGAGCTGACACTAAAACTTTCTTTGCGCCTGCCTTTAAATGAAGAATAGCTTTTTCGTGGTCAGTAAACTTTCCTGTACATTCAAATACAATATCTATATTTAAATCTTTCCAAGGTAATCTTTCTGGATTTAGTTCTGTAAGGACCGCGATTGGACCTAATCCGACATCAATTGAATTTTGAGTTATTTTTATTTCTCTTTTATATCTTCCATGTATGGAATCATACTTTAGCAAGTGAGCATTTGTTTCAATGCTTCCGGTACTATTTATTGCAACAATATTTATGTCGTTACGATCAGATTCAGCCAGCGCTCGTAATATATTTCTACCAATTCTTCCAAAACCATTTATTGCAATTCTGACTGCCATATAATTATATTCTCCAAAATTTAATTATTTTCTAGATTTTTAATTACTTTATCTACGATGTTCTCAGTTGTAATTCCAAATTTATTATATAGTTCAAGATAAGGGGCGCTTGCTCCAAAACTATCCATTCCTATAAATATACCATTATCACCAATAATATGTTCCCATCCTTGCCTTACTCCCGCTTCTACAACAACATTCAAATCTGAAGATTTTGTAAACGATTCTTTTATTTCTTTATCTTGATCGTTAAATAAATCTAAACACGGTACTGATATAACTCTTGTCTCTATGTCGTTAGATACTAATTCTTTACTTGCTAAAATTGCTATTTTAACTTCTGAACCTGTAGCAAATATAGTGACTTTAGTTTTTTTACTAGAACTGAAAACTTCATAAGCGCCTTTTGCACATTTATTTGTTTTGTAATTTTCATTATATTTTCTAAATTCTGGTAAGTTTTGCCTTGATAATGCAAGTATGCTTGGAGCTGATACTGAGTTAAGTGCTAGTTGCCAGCACTCTAGGGTTTCAACACTGTTTGCTGGTCTGTATACAAAGAGATTAGGAATTGCCCTCAAGGCGGCAAGTTGTTCAACGGGTTGATGAGTTGGACCGTCTTCACCAAGACCTATTGAATCATGGGTCATTACATATATCACTCTTTGTTTCATTAGAGCTGATAAGCGTATAGCCGGCCTACAATAATCAGAAAATATAAGGAATGTTCCGGCATATGGAATAAATCCGCCATGTAACGCTATACCATTCATTATTGCGCCCATGGCGTGTTCTCGTATTCCATAATGTATATAACGACCTTCAAAGTTTATAGAGGAAATACTTTTAGTTTCTGATGTTTTTGTATTATTTGAACCTGTTAAATCTGCAGACCCACCAATCGTTGAGGGTATAAATTTATTTATTGTACCGAGGACTAATTCTGATGATTTTCTCGTAGCTATATTTCTTGGTTCGTTTAATAGATTTTCCTTTTGTTTGTAGAGCTCTTCTTCAAATTCTTTGGAAATGGAAGTATTTAGGTGAGAGTTTATTTTATTTTTTAGGTCTGCATCCAGAGATTCAAATCTTTTTTCCCATACTTTTCTTTGGTGTCTGTTCCTAAGTCCAGCTAACCTCCATTCGTCTAGAATATCTTGAGGTATTTCATAAGCAGGATAATCTATACCTAGATTTTTTCTTGTTAATTCATATTCTTCTTTACCAAGAGGAGCGCCGTGGATTCCAGACGTGTCCTGCCTATTTGGAGATCCAAAACCAATGTGTGTTTTGCAAGCAATAAGAGTAGGTTTATCTGAATTCATCGATTCTTCTAAAGCATTTGTAATTTCAGAACAATTATGACCATCTATTTTTTTTACATTCCAACCCGAAGCCTCAAATCTCATAAGTTGATCAGTTGAGTCCGCTACACTAACCTCACCATCAATAGTGATGTTATTATCATCGTACAACACTGTTAGCTTGTTAAGCCTCAGATGACCAGCAAGTGATAGTGTTTCCTGAGATATTCCTTCCATCAAGTCTCCGTCACCAACCATTACAAATGTTTTGTGATCAATTAGGTCTTCCCCAAATTTTTCTGATAATAGTTTTTCTGAAATTGCCATTCCAACAGCATTACCTAATCCTTGGCCTAGGGGTCCTGTTGTAGTTTCTATACCTTTTGCATTTCCAAATTCTGGATGCCCGGCTGTGACAGAATCTAATTGACGAAATTTCTTAATTTGCTCAATTGTAAGGTCTTCATAGCCTAATAAATATAAGCATGAATATAATAACATTGAACCGTGGCCACCTGAAAGAATAAATCTATCTCTGTTAAACCAATCGGGAGAACCTGCATCAAATTTTAAATATTTTGTAAATAGAATTGTTGCAATATCTGCGGTACCAAGGGGCATACCAGGGTGTCCGCTTGCTGCAGTTTCTACCGCATCAATAGATAAAGCCCTTATTGCATTAGCCATTTTAATATGAGTTATATCATCATTCATATGTTTATTTGATTTTATTATTTATAAATATCTTTATAGATAGAAAGTATAAAATTATCAAACCATATTTGGCTATTTGGTGTTTAAATAGATTTATTTATATTTTTTAGCTCTATTAATACTATATTTTGAATATTTTTTACGAAAGAATAAGATATTCATACTTTTTTTATTGACGTGTTAGTATTAGTAAGTCTAAAATTTCTGTAGACATTAAAATTTTATAATTAGGTTTCTATTTTATGAATCAACAAACTATAAGATCAAGTTACATAGAAGAAGATGAAGTAATTGAGAATAGTACTCGTTTAGGTGATGCATTTAACAAACTTAGGGACGCAATTTCTAAATTGGAAATCGTAGCTCTAAATAAAAACCAACAAACAGATGAGACTATTGATCTGAAACAAGAGCTAGATAAGATGCTTAATGAAAAAGCAGCTATGTTGGTTAAGTTAGATGAAATGAATAAAAAATCTAATAAATTAGATAAAGTTAACTCTGACGTTCAAAAACGTCTTACATCCATGATAGAGAATTTTGAGGGTTTACTTGTTGAAAAACAGGATTAAATTATTAATTACAGGTAAGTCAGAAAAATGAGCAAGGTTAGTGTTAGTATTAACAATCGCACGGTTCAATTGGAATGTGATGACGGAGAAGAGCATCGTTTAAAAGAGTTAGCATCTTATTTCTCCCGACATGTAGATCAATTGCAAGGTAGATTTGGTCATATAGGTGATACACGTCTCTTTATAATGGCCGGTTTAACAATATCTGATAAGTTATCAGATGCATTGACTCAAATCGAAGAGATTCAAGGTGAAGTCTCTGCCTTAAGAAGAAATAGTGATGAATTTAAAGGGGATGCTAAAAAAATAGAAGATATCATAATCCAGGATATTGAAACATTGGCTAGTAAATTAGAAGGTATAGCAAAGGCATTAAATAGTTAGTAGATTAATTTATTGCTGCATGTAACATATATATATATATTATAAATGCTATGTGGTTTGTGAGATAAACTATACCTAGGGCCTTAATGATTCTTAAGGGAGCTGACGCTGATTAGAACCGTGGTTTTTTTCATTTGGCACCCACCTATACTAATAGGGAACCCGGGATTGTCGATATCCACGGCCATGTGGCATCAATTTATATAAATTTTATTTTTATTTTTGAGGATAGCCATCAAAGAAGTTAAAACAATAAAGGGGCTTGAAAGAAAGAAGGCGCTTGAACAGAGGGGTACTATCTCTGATCTGCAAAGAGAACAATCCTCCATAGAAGCCATTAGTATACAGCGTCCCTATATTAAAGAAAATGTTAATGTAATTGGTTGTTATTACCCTTTTGGTTCTGAATTTAATATATTTCCTCTTATTGAAGATTTTTTTTTGAAAGGTTTTGATATATCTCTGCCGTGTATAATAAATAATAATGAGCCTCTTGTTTATAAGGAATGGAAATTAGGTGATACGCTTATAAAAAATCAATATTCTATTTTGGAGCCTATGATTACCAAAAGAACGCTTCAGCCAGATATAATTTTCGTACCAGGATTACTATTTGATAGATCAGGATTTCGCCTCGGTTATGGTGGTGGTTATTTTGATAGAACTATCAAATTCATGCGAAACAGCTTCGATATTGCATTTATTGGTGTATGTTATGAATTGCAATGTATTGATAAGGTGACAACTGAGATATTTGATGAGAAATTAGATTATATTTTAAATGAAAAAGAGATATTTATTATAAAGAAGAATGAGGGAATACAGTGAGAATATTATTTATCGGTGACATTGTTGGTGAGATTGGCAGAAAAATTGTTCATGAAAGATTACCTGAAATTAGAAGTAAATATAAGTTAGATTTTGTTATCGCCAATGGAGAAAATTCAGCTGCAGGTTTTGGAATAACTGAACGTATTGCTAATTCATTAATTGATTCTGGTGTTGATGTTATAACAACCGGGAATCATATTTGGGACCAAAGAGAAGCAATGGTTTTTATTAACAGACAGGAAAGATTAATTAGGCCAGCAAATTTTCCAGCAGGCACGCCTGGTAAGGGAGCTGGGGTGTTTGAAACAGAATCTGGGAAAAAAATCTTGGTAGCTAATTTAATGGGAAGAGTCTTTATGAATGCAATGGATGACCCTTTTGCTGTTATAGATAAACTGTTATTAGATGTAAGATTAATTGAGACTGTAGATGCGATTATTGTTGATATGCATGCAGAGGCAACTTCAGAGAAACAAGCAATGGGACATTACCTTGACGGCAGAATTACCTTAATGGTTGGTACGCATACTCATGTTCCAACTAGTGATTTTAGAGTACTTACAAAAGGTACAGGTTATATGTCAGATATTGGCATGACGGGTGACTATGATTCTATACTTGGTTTTGAAAAATCAGGACCCTTACATCGATTTTTAACACATACTCCTAGTGGAAAACTTATTCCAGCGCGCAAAAGTGCAACTTTATCTGGTGTTATGATTGAGACTGATGACAGTTCAGGATTAGTAAGTAAAATAGATTCTTTTATACTTGGAGGTGTATTAAAAGAGAATACTCCAAATTTTTAGTATTATAAAAATATTATCATTTGTTAGTAACTTGAATATTTTTTATATGTTACAATTAAATTTTTATACAATAACTTATTTAAGGTTTTATTATGTCAGGACATTCACAGTTTAGTAATATTATGCATAGAAAAGGTGCCCAAGATAAAAAAAGGGCAAAAATTTTCTCAAAATTAGCAAAAGAAATCACTGTTGCAGCAAAGGCGGGTCTTCCTGACCCAGATATGAATCCTAGATTAAGATCTGCAGTTCAAGCTGCAAGATCGCAAAACATGCCAAAGGATAATATCGAGAGAGCAATAAAAAAGAGTCAAGATAATGATTTAGCAAATTATGACGAGGTTCGTTATGAGGGTTTTGGGCCTGGAGGTATAGGTTTTATAGTTGAAACATTAACAGATAATAGAAATAGGACGGCTGGCGAGGTTCGGTCTATCTTTACTAAATGTGGAGGAAATTTAGGTGAAACTGGTTCGGTGTCATTTTCATTTAAAAGAGTTGGATTAATTGAGTTTCCAAAAAATTCTGGTTCAGATGACGACTTAATAGAAATGACTATTGAAGCTGGAGCTGAAGATTGTATTTCAAATGAAGATACGCATGAAATATATTGTAAAGCTGATGAATTACATAGTATATCGGCTGGTTTAGAGAACCAATTGGGAGAACCAAATTCTGTTAGTATTATTTGGAAACCCGAAACATTAATTCCTGCAGATATAGAGTTAATGGAGAAAATTATAAAAATGATAGATGCATTGGAAGACAGCGATGATATACAGAATGTGTATACAAATTTTGATGCAACTGATGAAGTTTTAGAACAACTTAGCGGTTAGGTAAATATTATAATGTCAATTAAAGTTATGGGCATTGATCCGGGGTTACGTTTTACGGGATGGGGAATAATTAGTCTAGATGGTAATCATATTAAGCATAATGCTAATGGTGTTATAAAAACTCGTTCAGAGGATTCTCTTTCTAATAGGCTTTTGGAATTATATAGTAATATAACAGAGGTTATTGCTGAATTTAAACCAAATGAGGCTAGCATAGAAAACACTTTTGTTAATAAAAATGCATTATCAAGCCTTAAGCTTGGGCACGCAAGGGGGGCTATTATGGTAGCTGTTGCTAATCAAAATGTAATATGCAGTGAATATGCTCCAAATTTAATTAAAAAAACTATTGGTGGCCAAGGTCATGCGGATAAAAGTCAGGTAGCTCTAATGGTATCGGTACTTTTATCAATCAAGAATCTAGGTTCGGGTGATGCATCCGATGCTTTGGCAATTGCAATTACGCATGCGCATCATAGAACAAGTAATTTAAGTAAGGTTTTACAAAATGATAGGTAAGCTTGTAGGAAATGTTGATCAAATTTTTGATGAAACAATCATATTAGATATTTCTGGCGTTGGTTATGAGGTATATTGCCCTGAAAGAGTTATAAAATTAGTAGAGAATGACCGCAAAAATGTTACACTTTATATAGAAACAAGAATCAGAGATGATGTTATCAAATTATATGGATTTCCGTCATTAAATGAAAGAATCTGTTTTAGATTGCTACAGACTGTACAGGGCGTTGGAGCTAAGGTAGCTTTGACCGTCTTAGGTTTATTATCGACTGAAGAATTAGAAAGAGCGATATCGTTAAACGATGATAAACTGATCTCTAGAGTTCCTGGTATAGGACCTAAAGTAGCAAAGAGAATTGTAGTGGAGTTACAGGATAAATTTATTTTAGATAAAAATATTCAAAGTAGTTCTGCCTCCATTGAATCTGATTCTGCTCTTTCAGCACTTATTAATCTCGGCTACGGAAGATTAGAGGCGTCAAGAGCTCTGACACAAATCATTAATAGGAGCGAAGAAGAGTTAGCTATTGAAGAGTTGATTAAACGATCGTTGAAAGAATTATCATGATAGATAATATTGAAGAAGCGCACGAGTTAGCTGAGGATAAGTATGCGAGAGCTTGGAGGCCAAAGTTAATCAGTGACTTTATCGGTCAAAAAAAATTATGTTCTAATTTGAAGGTTTTTATAAAAGCTTCGCAGGAAAGAAATAAAGCTTTAGATCACGTTTTACTCTCAGGCCCTCCTGGTCTTGGTAAAACAACATTAGCCCATATTATTGCAAATGAATTAGATGTAAATTTAAAAATTACCTCTGGCCCATTGATAACAAAGCCAGGGGATCTAGCGGCACTATTAACCAATTTAGAAGATAGAGATGTTCTTTTTATAGATGAAATTCATAGATTAAATAGTGCGGTTGAAGAAGTATTATATCCTGCTATGGAAGATTATGTTTTAGATTTGATTATAGGTGAAGGTCCTGCCGCGCGCTCTGTAAGGATTGATCTTTCACCATTTACACTTATTGGTGCAACCACAAGATTAGGCTTATTATCTACCCCGCTAAGAGAAAGATTTGGAATACCATTGTCCTTAGATTTTTATCCAACAGATGAATTAGAGAAGGTCGTGAAAAGATCTGCAAAAGCAACTAAAATAGATATTAATGATGAAGGCGCCAAAGAAATCGCCCGTAGATCAAGGGGAACACCTAGAATTGCTGGCAGATTATTAAGAAGAGTTAGTGATTTCGCATTGGTTGGGAATAACAAGATAATTGATTCAGCTGTTGCAAGCAGAGCTTTAAAGGAACTTCAAGTAGATGATTCTGGCCTAAATGCATTAGACTATAGGTATCTGCAATGCATTGCTAAGAATTATTTTGGAGGGCCGGTTGGAATTGAATCTATATCAGCCACTCTAGGAGAAACAAGAGATGGTTTAGAGGATGTAGTTGAGCCATATTTAATACAATCAGGATTTATTAATAGAACTCAGAGAGGAAGAATGTTAACTCCATTAGCATTTGAGCATTTAGATATTATATATCAGCCTAAGAATGATGAGGATAAATAGAAAAAATACTTCTATCAACAGCTAATGACTAACTTTAGCCATAATTTATCTGTAAAATGAATAAATTAATTCATATTTAATAAAATTATATTTCAATATTTATATTACCATTAGTGTAAATATATAAGAATTAGGAATCTAAATGGATACTGAGATTATAACTTCAGCAGAGACTCTAGCTAACTCATCTGCAGATCTAACACTATTTGGGCTTTTCTTTGAAGCCGATATTATTGTTCAAGGAGTAATTTTATCCTTGTTAATAGCCTCGATATGGTCTTGGGCAATAATTATTGAAAAGCTTCTAATAACAAGATTGGCTAAGAAAAATGCTATAAAATTCTATAGAGATTTTTGGAGTAGTGAAAAAGAAGATATTTATGAAGCCTATAGAAGAGCTAAGAATAATCCAATGGCAAAAATATTTGAATCAGGTTATAGAGAATGGGAGAACACTTATAAAATACATGCGAGTATGCCTGTTCAGGGGGTCCAAAATAGGGTCCAAAAGGCTATGAATATTCAAATTAATATTGAAATAGATAAGTTAGAAAATAGACTTTTATTCTTGGCTTCAGTAGGTTCAACAGCCCCATTTGTTGGTTTATTTGGAACTGTAATCGGGATAATGAATAGCTTTGCAGCAATAGCATCATCAAAGAATACAAATTTAACTATTGTAGCGCCTGGTATTGCAGAGGCATTGTTTGCAACTGCAATTGGTTTATTTGCAGCAATACCAGCGGTGATGTTTTACAACAAGATTTCAAACGATATTTCAAGACTTGTTAGTAATCTGGAAAATTTTAGTGATGAATTTATAAATTATTTAAGTCGTTCCGTAGACGCACAGTTTTCTAAGCCGTCTGATAGAAACGAATATTTGGAAAACGAAGATAAAGAATAGGAAGAGATTGAACATTGAGTAGTGGAACAATCAATATATTACCTGATAGTAAGCGTAGAGGTAAAACCTATAAACCGATGTCTGATATAAATGTCACACCTTTAGTTGATGTCATGTTAGTTCTTTTGGTTGTATTTATGATTACAGCACCTTTATTAACAGTTGGCGTACCAATAGAACTTCCAAAGACACAGGCTAATCAGATGTCAGGAGATAGCGAGCCTCTAATAATATCAATAACAAAGAAGAATGAAATTTATATTCAAAAGACTGAGATATCAATCGAAGATCTTGTAGATAAATTACAAGCTATAGCTGGTATCGGTTACAAAGAGAGGATCTATATAAAAGGGGATAAGAATATAGATTATGAAATTGTTATGAAGGTTATGGGTCGTATTAGTTCTGCTGGCTACTCTTCAATCGGGTTGATAACAGATTTAGAAGAATAGAAATGATATCTAATCCGATAATCATATCTGCTTCAATACACATATTGTTTATTTTGATAGCATTAGTCGGTTTACCTTCATTTCAATCTCCAGGATATGATATCCCTCTAAGCATGAATGTAGAAATGATAAATTTAAATGAGATTATAATTCAAGAAGTGAAAGGTGAAGAAAAAGAAATAGAAAAAAAATCTACAAAAAAATATAGTTCTAGCTCTTACCAGGAACCATTAATGAAACAAGAGAATTTGATTATATCCAAACCAGATAAGTTGAGTAAAGAAAAAGATGCTATTGAAGATATTTCTATAAAAAAAGATGAAATAAAAATCAATCTTCCAAAGAAAAAACCGCAAATGCTGAAAGTAGAAGAGGAAATATTAACTAATTTAAACGATAGTTTAGAGAAGAAAAAGAAAGTTGATAAGGTAACGGCGCTATTAGATAAATTTCCAGATGACAAAGAGGTAAATGAAAATATAGTTCCAAAAAATGAAATTGAAATACCGGTTAGGAATGCAAGTATGACAGGGAGCGAAACAAGAAATATGATAAGACAACTTTCAGCATGCTGGAACCCTCCAAGAGGTGTCAGGGAGGCTAATAATCTAAGCGTTAAGATTCAACTTAGATTAAATAGAGACGGTACGTTGATCGATGCTATTCCTTTGTCAAGAGCAAAAGATAGGGTGGGTCTAAAGGATATTGCAGTAGAATCGGCAATAAGGGGGGTAAGAAAATGTGCACCATATGATTTCCCAACTGAAAAATTTGAACTATGGAAAGAAATGGTCATAACATTTGATCCAAAAAATATGTTAGGAGGATAAGTTGGTAGATAAACTTCACAAAATAAATTTATTTTTATTCATAGTATTTGTATATCTTTATGCTTTTACAGGTGCCTCAAATGCAGCTTTAGAACTTAGTATTACAGAGGGTACTATTAAACCTATTCCTATTGCTATTCCAATTTTTCTAAATGATCCGCAGGATGAATCGGACATTGGAAGCAAGATTTCAAAGGTTATAGCAAGTAATCTAGCTAATTCAGGTCTTTTTTATCCAATTAATCCAAAAGCATTTATTGAAAAAATTAATAATATTGATCAGAAGCCAGATTTTAAATCATGGAGGATAATTAATGCAGAAGCACTAATAATTGCAAAAGTAGCCAGTATAACTAATGAAACAATTACTGTTAAGTATAGGTTATTCGATGTCATTAGTGGAAAAGAGTTGACTGCAGAGATACTCAATTCTCCAATTAAGAAGTGGAGAAGAATAGCTCATGTCATATCTGACTCGGTTTACGAAAGGTTAACAGGAGAGAAGGGATATTTTGATACACAGATAGCATTTATAGCAGAAAGTGGAAGTAAGACTAATAGAATTAAGAGATTGGCAATTATGGATCAAGATGGTAACAATCCTAGACACTTAACTAAAGGTAATTCATTAGTATTGACCCCTAGATTTAGCCCAACTTCTCTAAAAATCACTTACCTTTCTTATGCGAATGGTGTTCCTCGGGTATATATTTATGATATAGAATCAAAACAAAACTATGAAATAGGCTCTTTTCCAGGTATGACATTCGCCCCTAGATTCTCACCTGACGGTAAGAAGATTATTATGAGTCTGCAGCAAGGAGTGGGTTCAAATATTTATGAAATGAATTTATCAAATTATGAAAAAAGAAGACTTACAGATAGCCCCGATATAGATACAGCTCCAAGTTATTCTCCCGATAGCAAAAGAATTACTTTTGAATCAGATCGGTCTGGATCACAACAAATATATGTTATGGATGCAAACGGAAGAAATGTTAAAAGAATAAGCTTTGGAAAAGGAAGCTATTCAACACCTGTCTGGTCTCCAAGAGGAGATTACATAGCTTACACTAGAATGTATCAAGGTAGGTTTATGATTGGTGTAATGTTTGCTGATGGAACAGGAGAACGTATAATAACAGACGGTTATCATAACGAGGGTCCAACTTGGGCTCCAAACGGAAGAGTTTTAATGTTTTTTAGAGAAGTTCCTGGTGAAAAAGGTGGTGCAAATATTTATAGCGTTGATATAACAGGCTATAATGAGAGGTTAATAAAAACACCAGGATACGCATCAGATCCAGCTTGGTCTATGTTGATGGATTAAAATATACATTTTGTTTGATATTTTTAATTCTTTTGGAAGGTCCGGAAAAATAATTTATACATAATTTGTGAATTTTAAATTAATTAAAAAGATTACATGATTTGTTAACATTTTATTTATATAATCTAGGATACGGAGTTCTAGCTATTTAAAAAAGGAAAAATGAAGATGAGAAATAAAAGTCCATTCCATATATTTATTGCTATGTTTTTAATAATTACAGTAGCTGGCTGTACATCACGTCAGAAGATTGAAGCTACATTATTTGGCGGCGGTGAAGATGAAGAAGCGGTAGATATAACGGCTAGTGCTATACCAGGGACTTCTCAGGATTTTTCAGTAA
>JABIEF010000003.1 GCA_018651345.1 Rhodobiaceae bacterium | reverse complement strand
CGTGAGCTTCTAATATTTCTGCAAAATGATAATTTTCTGACAGAAAACCATATCCAGGGTGAACAGCATCGGCACCGGTAATCTCACATGCAGCTATAACAGATGGTATATTTAAATAACTATCGCTTGCTTGCGGTGGTCCAATACAGACGCTTTCGTCAGCAAGCTTAACATGCATAGCATTTGTATCTGCAGTAGAATGCACGGCAACAGTCTTAATATCCATTTCCTTACATGCTCTGAGCACCCGCAATGCAATTTCTCCGCGGTTTGCGATAAGTACTTTTTTAAACATATGATTATTCTATTATAATAAGATTTTCACCAAACTCAATTGGTTGAGCATCTTTAACTAAAATTTCAATTATAGTCCCTGATTCTTTTGCTGCTATCGAATTGAATGTTTTCATAGCCTCTATGACAATAACAGTATCTCCTATATTTATTTTATCCCCAACACTTACAAAAGGAGCTGTTCCGGGTTCGGGTGATAAATAACATGTTCCCACCATTGGTGATTTTATATATTTTTTATTATCATTTATGATGTTCTCTTTTGTCTCAATTGGCTGGCTGGCTGGCTGGTTTGTTTTAATAACTTCATTGCTTGTTATGATATGTGAAGGATTATTTTGAACTCTAATTTTTAGTCCATCTTTCTCAATTTCTATTTCGGTTAATCCTTCTTCTTTTAAAACTTTAGATAAATCTCGGACTATTATCAGTTCTTCATTATTTTTTTTTGACATATTATTATTTCTCTAATTTAATTAATTTACTTATTGCCTCAATTGCCAAAACATAACCATGCGCCCCTAATCCTACAATGGAGCCGGCGACAACTGGCGCAACATAGGACAGATGTCTATAATCTTCTCGTTTAAATATATTTGATATATGCACCTCTATTGCAGGGCATTCTAATAATCTTAAGGCATCTTGTATTGCTATTGATGTGTGAGTATATGCACCTGCATTTATTATTAAACCATCTTGATTTCTAGATCCTTGTATCCAGTCAATAATTTTGCTTTCATCGTTTGACTGAACAAATTTTAACACTATACCTAATTCATTGGCCTTATTATTTGACAATTCTTCAATATCTTTAAGGGTAGTTTTGCCATAAAATTCAGGTTCACGTTTCCCTAATAAATTTAAATTAGGACCGTTTATTATAATTATTTTTTTTTCTATTTTCATAACTTCACAATACTAATAATTTTATTACTAATAATTTAATTAATATAAACTAATTAATCTTCGATTAACATTAATATATTGTTTCTATGTCATCGGCCAGCATCCAGTTTGCAGAAGTATTTTTAAGTTTACTTTTTGCTCTTGCTGCAAAAATTTTAGCTTGTTTTTCATTACCATAAAAAAGCTCTACATAAGCAGAATACAATTCAGCTAAACCAATATTATTGTCTTTATAATAAGCTATAGATAACTGTCTATAGGCTTGAATATTATCCGGACTGTGTTTAATTGATTTGTTTAATATTTTAATTGCTTTTTTTATATTCTTATCGATGTTTGTTGATATTAATACTTCAGCATATTTATTTAATATTAATTTTTCATCTGGAGCTAAATCAATCGCATTTTCCAATGACTCCAGTGCTTCTTGGGGTTTGTTTAATTGAAACAATATTTCACCTTTTAATTCACTATAGAAAGGATTGTTGTAATCTGACTGCAAAAGTATATTTAATTTTTCTAGAGATGAATTTAATTTGCCTTTTTTAAAGTCTCTAATTATATCGACATATTTTCCATATACGTTATCTTCGCTAAAATTAACATTATTATAGTTTAAGTATGCTGTTAATTTTGCTTTGACCAAGTTATGGCGATGTAATAATTCCATGGTGTCAGTCTTGTTATAATAAGGACTAGATTTTGCTAATGATTTTATCATATTTATTCTATCCGGTGGAGCAGCATGCGTCAGTTCATAAGGGTTTATATATTTAGCTGACACCAAGCTACTGTCTGCCAGAAATTGTAATGTACTTATTAAGCCTTTAGACGAATTTCCTGTTTTTAGTAATAGGTTGACCGCAGCTAAATCAGCCTCATATTCTTGACTTCTGGTGTAGCTTAGCAAATTTCTTTTAGCACTATTTTTCATTCCCATTGTCAAGCCTTGTCCAGCCATACCTATATTTCTATTATCAGAGTATATTCCAACTGTTGTTGCACCGATGCCTGCAATAAGAGCAAGAGCTGAAGTTAAATTAGCTTTATCTATTTGAGATCTTCTTGTAATAGCGTGACCATTTTTTATGTGGCCAATTTCATGTGCAAGAATACCAATAACTTCATTTGGTGTTTTGCTTTTCGTTAATAGCCCAGAATGGATAAAAACTTTGCCACTCGTCGTAGCAAATGCATTTAGACTGGGGTCAGAGATAATTACTATATTTAAATTTTTAGTTGATAAACCAGCTGCCTTAAACAAGGGTTCGGAGTAATCTTTTAATAATTTTTCAATTTCTGCATCTCTTATAATCTCTAATGCAACGGCTGGTTTAAAGAGTAATATAAGAAATATTATTTGAAAGAAGTAAAATTTTGATAGTTGTTTTTTATAAATATTCATGTTTTAAATATTGTTTCCTTATAAAATCTAAACTAACTATCCCACCAACCGGTCTTTTTAATTTTAGGCTCTTCTTCCTCCACCTTTTTCTCGATAGATTTAATATTCTTAGGCTCTTCTTTCTTCATCTTTTTCTCGATAGATTTAATATTCTTAGGCTCTTCTTTCTTCACCTTTTTCTCTATAGATTTAATATTCTTAGGCTCTTCTTCCTTTACTTTATTCTGGTTAGGTTTAATATGTTTAGGTTTGTTTTGAACAATCTTCTTTGTTATTTTTTCAACATTTTCAATCTTATTTTCATTTACTTTATTTTCTATTTTCTTAACATTCGATTTATAATTTCTTTGTGTATTGGTTGTTTTGATCTTTGTTATATCTACTTCAGTATCTTTAGAATTTGATTTAACTATCTTGTCTTCATTTATATTTTTTGAGGATGTCAATGCACTATTCTTTGCGTCTAGTGCGATTGAATCATTGCTAACCTTTTGGCGAATATTTTTTCTTCTATTTCCAGATCTAGATCTGTTTTCTGGAGTTATTTGTAGATTTTTATTGCTATCGATATCTTTATTGCATTCAGGTATTTCT
The DNA here is from genome assembly GCA_018651345.1 of Rhodobiaceae bacterium. Lineage (GTDB taxonomy): Bacteria > Pseudomonadota > Alphaproteobacteria > Rhizobiales > TMED25 > CAJIYR01. Next base: position 18,614 of record JABIEF010000003.1, on the reverse strand, counting down.
GGTTTTTCATATACAGTATTCATACTAATTGCTGAAGCATTTTTTTTAATTGCGCTATCTTTTGAAACATCTCTTGTTAAAATAAAGATCTCTTCATTTATGCTATCATCAATTTCAATGTTAACTAAAATATTATTTCTGTTTTCTATTTCTACAATAGTAGATCTCTTGTTATTAAGGGTATAAAAGCCTATCTTGGAGTTTGTCTTGATATTTATATTTGCCGGTCCGTTAGCTAATATACTTTCTTCTATCGAACGTACAATCTGCAAAGACGATGAGCTAACGGAATTAACCCTTCCTGAACCCATGCAGTGATCACACTGTATCATCGAAGATTCAATTACAGAAGAGCGCATTCTCTGCCTTGACATCTCAAGTAATCCAAACTGACTTATATGTCCTACCTGTATTCTTGCACGATCAATCTTTAAGGCATCTTTTAACCTTCTCTCCACCGATCTATTGTTTCTTTTTTCTTCCATATCAATGTAGTCAATAACAATTAACCCTGCTAAGTCTCTTAACCTTAATTGTCGGGCTATTTCATCGGAAGATTCTAAATTTGTCCTTAATGCAGTATCTTCAATATTATGCTCACGTGTTGACCTTCCTGAATTAACGTCAATCGCAACAAGAGCTTCAGTTTGATTTATTACAAGGTATCCGCCTGATGGTAAGGTAACATTTGGCACAAACATCTCACGAAGCTGGTTTTCTGCATGGTAAAATGAAAATAAGGGTACATCACCTTCATATTTTTTAACAAATTTTATGTGACTTGGAATTAACATTTTCATAAATGATTTTGCTTCATTGTAAGCTTCGTCGCCCGATATAAGAATTTCATCAATATCTTTATTGTAAAGATCACGAATAGACCTTTTAATTAGGCTTCCTTCTTCATATATAATTGCTGGTGCCGTAGAATTAAGAGTTAGTTCTCTTATTGTTTCCCATAATCTAAGTAAATATTCAAAATCTCTTTTTATTTCAGTTTTTGTTCTCTGGGATCCTGCGGTTCTAACAATCACACCTGTTCCTTTTGGAATTTTTAAGCTATCAACTATTTCTCTTAATCTACTTCTATCTGGCATTGATGTAATTTTTCTAGATATTCCTCCACCTCTAGCTGTATTCGGCATTAGAACACAATACCTGCCGGCGAGCGATAGATAGGTTGTTAAAGCAGCGCCTTTGTTACCTCTTTCTTCTTTTGTTACTTGAATTAATATTATTTGACGTTTTTTTATAACTTCTTGAATTTTATAGCGTTTTCTTTTTGGTATTTCTCTTTTTGGTATTTCGTCTGAGATATCATCGATACTATTCTCATCAACATTATTTATATTTTCAGAATCGCCTGCACCAATTGAATTGGTATCGATGATATCTATATTTTGATCTTCATTTGCCAATTCTTCTTGAGCAGAAAGCTCTTCTCGATCTGAAATTGGAATTTGATAGTAGTCTGGATGAATTTCACTAAATGCTAAGAAACCATGCCTATTACCTCCATATTCAACAAATGCAGCTTGTAAAGACGGCTCAACTCTAGTGACTTTTGCGAGGTATATATTACCTCTTATTTGATTTTTTCCTTGAGTTTCTAAATCAAATTCTTCAATTCTTCCTTGTTTAAAGACAACAACACGAGTTTCCTCTTCGTGGCTGGCGTCGATGAGCATTTTATTAGACATTTTTTTTCCTTATAACAACTATTGCCTGTATCGTTTGTTAGTATTTTAGTTAACAAGGGATAGGCATAAGCTGTGTATGATTTGTTTTTATGATCATTATTTATGGCATTTATATGGTTATTTTTTAATACACTGTGTGTCAGTAGGGCCATAGTTATTTCTTTTTGTTTTATTTTATCTTATTTTTAAAAAGTTTATTTTTAAAATGAGTAAATAATTATTATTAATTAAACACTTCATTTAAAATAAAAAGTATATTCTATATATAATGTTTATATTATATATTTAGCAAGTAAATTATATTTTTTAAGCAAATCCGCATATTAAGTGAGCGTTGTTAAATATATCTATATTCATATTATAACATTATCGATCTTAAGCAGAATTTATTTAAATTGATTCTATTTTAGACGGTTTCTTGTAATGCTGATATTATTAAATTTTTATATATTATATTAAGAGTCTTAATTATGAATTCTAATTTTTTTGGTTTTATATTCGCTACTTTGACTTATGCTCTATTATTGCTCATTACTCTAATATTTATAGGCGTACTGATTATATCTAGAGACCTCCCTGATTATAAAGGTTTTTCTAACTATCAATCTCCATCTATTACAAGAATATATACATCAGATGGCTATGTTCTCGATGATTCAGTGATTCAAAATAGAGTCTTTATTCAAATAGATCAAGTTCCTGAATTTGTTATAAACGCTTTCATTTCCGCTGAAGATAAGGATTTTTTTAAACACACAGGAGTTGATTATAAGAGCTTGTTAAATGCTATATACGTTAATATAAAAAATATAATAATTGGAAACGATAGATTGATTGGGGCATCTACAATTACACAACAAGTTGCAAAAAACTTTTTTTTAAATAATGAAAGAACTCTTGTTAGAAAATTTAAAGAATTTATAATTTCTTATAAAATAGAGCAAAGTTTAACAAAAAGAGAAATATTAGAACTGTATTTAAATGAAATTTATTTTGGAATGGGGTGTTATGGTATTGCAAGCGCTTCGATAAATTATTTTGATAAATCACTAGATGAGTTAAATATTGAAGAAGTAGCATATTTGGCGGCTTTACCAAAAGCTCCAAATAATTATCACCCAGTTAATAATAAAGAAAAAGCTATAGCAAGACGTAATTGGGTTATCGATAAAATGAGTGATAATGGCTACATTTTAAAAACAGAGGCCCATGAATTAAAAAATTTTCCATTATTAACCAACGTAAATTCAATAAAAATTGAAAAATATAATGCAAATTATTTTTTAGACGAAGTAAAAGAATCGTTAGATACAATATTTAATAAAAAAATAGAATATAGAAATGGGTTAACTATCAAAACATCGCTTGATACTATTATACATAAAAACTCACGAGATTCCTTTAAAAATACTTTAATAAACTATGATAGAACTATGGGTTGGTCTGGCCCTGTTTTAAATATCAATACCGATAAAAGTGATTGGTTGAATATTTTTGATAATTTAATGTTAAAACCTCTCAGTACAGATTCTTATGTAGCAATAGTTCAAGATATTAGCGACAAGGAGATAACATTTAAGCTCCATAAAAATCATATTCAATATAAACGAGATGATAAAATTATTTCTATCTTAAAAGAAGAACTTGCCTGGATAAAAATTATTAATAATAAGAATCTTCTGAAAAAAAATTATTTATCCCTCGGAGACGTTGTTCACTTATCAAACTTTGAAGATAAGGCTAGTTGGAATATATATCAGGTTCCTGAATTAGACGGTGCTATGGTTGTTATGGATCCAAATACGGGAAGAGTGTTGTCAATGATAGGTGGTTATGATTATAATTTAGATAGATTTAACAGGGCCACAAAAGCATATAAAAAAACAGGATCAATCATACAACCATTTGTATATCTAAATGCTTTAGAGAATGGGTACAAACCTAATTCATTAATTTTAGATGCGCCTTTAATAAAAAAAATAGATGATTTAGAGAAAATTCAGTATAAAAATTATAACAATATATACAATGGTCCTTCTACTCTTCGATTTGGCCTTGAAACCTCAAGCAATGTAATGGCAATCAGGTTGATGGAGTTTTTAGGGTTCCCTGCGGTACATAGAACTTTTATCGATTTTGGTATTTATGAAGAACAATCACCCCCTAACTCGTTGGGTTCTATTGAAACAACACTTTTAAGATTAACTAATGCTTTTTCATCCTTTGCAAATGGTGGAAAGTTAATAACTCCAACATATATTGATAAAATACAAAACAAATATGGCAAAACAATTTATAAAGTAGACAAGGCTGATTGTATTGGTTGTAATGTAAATGCTCATGGTGACTCTGGGATACCTTTTATTATTGATAATAGAGTAAATTTAATTGAAGAAAAAATAGCATACCAAATAACGTCAATGCTAGAAGGTGCTATAAAATTTGATGCTAATAAAAATATTGATTTATTAGAATTTCCAGTTGCAGGAAAACGAGGAATGTCTGATGAATATACAGAATCGTGGTTTGTTGGATACACTCCAGATGTTATTGTAGGGATTTATCTTAGTTACGATGACCCAGGTAAAGTAATGAATAATTCTAATGAAAATGATTTAACGGAGTTTATTTTTAAAGAATTTATTCAAAATTTTTCAGATACAAATATAATGAAAAATTTCGATATTCCTGAAGGTTTAACTTTGATTGAAATTAATAAAAAAACCGGTAAGCAATTTAATTTGATACCTGGTGAGACTATTTTAGAATCTTTTGTTAAATAAAATAAATTATTACCTTTTATTTATAAAAAATATAAATTTTAAAATGTTTGTACTATTGATTTTATTTTACTATATCAATATTAACTTAATAGAGTTATTGGATTATTATGAAAGCTGAAATTCAAACAATTATAGATAGCATCAAGAAGTCACTAAGTTTAATTAGGAGGCATCTTTGACTGGGATAAATCTAATTCTAGGCTCCAAGAGCTTGATGAAATCTCTAAGGACCATAAATTCTGGGATGACGTTCAAGGTGCTCAAAAATTAATGCAAGAAAGACAGAAACTAGAATCTTCAATAGAAGGTTTTAGTAAGTTGTCTAATTCTTTAACTGAATATGTTGAGATGTTAGAATTGGCAGATTCAGAAGAGGATATTGGTCTTGTGAACGAAATTGAGCAGAGCTTAATCTCGTTAGAAAATGAATGCTCTTCTATTGAATTAGAATCCCTCTTGTCAGGTGAAGCGGATCATAATAATGCTTTTCTTGAAATACATTCAGGTGCAGGCGGAACAGAAAGTCAAGATTGGACCGAGATGTTATACAGAATGTATATGAGATGGGCTGATAGAAAAGGTTATAAAATAAAGACAATTAGTTATAGTGCTGGTGAAGAGGCTGGTATAAAAAGTGTTAACATACAAATCACTGGAATAAATGTATACGGCTGGCTTAAAACAGAATCTGGTGTTCACAGACTGGTAAGAATTTCACCATTTGACTCAAATGCAAGAAGGCACACTAGCTTTGCATCAGTCTGGGTTTATCCTGTAATCGATGATACGATTATTATTGATATTGCCGAATCTGACGTCAGAATTGACACTTATAGAGCGAGTGGATCTGGAGGGCAGCATGTTAACACCACTGATAGTGCTGTTCGAATCACCCATATACCCTCAGGAATTGCTGTGCAATGCCAAAATGAACGTTCTCAGCATAGGAATAAAGATACCGCATGGTCTATGCTAAGAGCGAAGCTTTATGAACAAGAAATGAAAAAACGTGAAGATGAAAGTTCAGAAAAAAATATGCAAAAAACTGATATTGGATGGGGTCATCAGATACGATCCTATGTATTACACCCATATCAGTTAGTAAAAGATTTAAGAACAAATGTTGAGAGCACAAATCCAGATAATGTTTTGGATGGGAATATTGATAAATTTATTGAAGCCGCTTTAGCAAATAGAATAAATAATTAACAAATTTTTTTTCTAATCTTTTTATGATTCCAAATTAATAACCTCTTTTAATACTTCGTCAACATGACCAGGTACACTAACTTTTTTCCATACTTTTGATATTATTCTATCTTTATTTATTAAGACTGTAGTTCGGTCAATGCCCATATATTTTTTTCCATACATACTTTTTTCTACCCAAACTTCATAACTCTCAACAACTGATTTATTTTCATCTGATCCTAGAACTATATCTAAGTTATGTTTTTTTTTAAATTTTTCATGGTTTTTTATGGAGTCTGCTGAAACACCTATGACAACAGTATTTGAAGATTCAAAATCTTTTTTATGTTGGGTAAAATCAATGGCTTCTTTCGTGCAACCCGGTGTATCGTCTTTTGGATAAAAATAAAGTACAATATGTTTGCCTTTGTAAGTATCTAAATTAATTTTTTCATTATCATTGATGAACATATTGAAATCGATTGCTTGCATACCTTCTTGTATCATTTCACTCTCCATGTTGAATACGAATACACAGCATATTTTTATATTCTGTGAATTAGCTAAAAATTTATAATATATATATATATAATGACTTTATAGTAATATGTAAGGTGCTTATAGAATTAGTACACATGTATAGTTTGTTTTAATAAATCTAATGGACACTGAATAATATTAATATGAAATTTTTTTTTAATAAAATAAAATATAAACATATATTTTTATCGCTAATAAGCATTATCTTGTTTTTCTCTTTGATTGTTTTGTTAGCGAATGCTTTTTTAAATCATAAATTAAATAAATCTAATATATCTCTAAATAATATCAGTGAATCTATTCGTGATGTAATTTCAAGTAATTTTGATGGAACTGAAGTTAAAATAGATAGCATTGAGTTGACGAAGTTAGAAGACGGTAAGATTTATTTATATATAAAGAATGTTACTATAAACGATGAATTAGGAAGAGAGTTAATAAGAGCTCCAAGTATTTTAATTGAAAATGGTTTAATATCATATTTAATGGGATCATTGTCTCAATTTTATTTAGAAAAAATAACCCGAAGAAGTATAAAATTAATAAGACCAAATATATCGTTGTATCAAGAAAAAACTGGAGAATTTAATTTTTATAATAATTCAAGCAAAGATAGAGAGATAATTTTATCAAGCCAAAATAGTAACTCTATCGATAATTTGGAAGAAAATATAAATTATCATTTTTACCAATCATATTTACAATACTTATATTCTCTGGTTTCTGTGAGCGATAATTCTTTTTACAGTAAATACTTTAAATCTATAAAGAAATTGGATGTAAAGGATGCCTCAATTGTTATTTTCAATAACAAAAATGAAGAAATACATAGAATAGATAATGCTGCTTTAAATTTCAATAATAACGATAATTCTGTTTTAATTAATTTAAATATAACATCAGAATCGATTGTTGATGATAACTGGTTTATTGACGTTAACCTTTTAAGAAACATTGATTCAATTTATACAAATATAGATTTAACTTTTAAAAATATATCAAATCAGAATACAGAAATTAATTATCTAAATTTTCTAAACTCTGTTCGAACACCATTATCTGGTAGGGTAAATTTTGATATTACGGAACTGGGAATGGTTAATTCTCTTAAATCAGACATCAATATTGGTGCAGACAAACTTCATCTCAATAACTCAAATACAAAGGATTACGAATCTAATGTAAGCGAACATATTTCAATAAAAGATGGTTATTTGAGTTTTGAATATAAGAGCAGCTCTAATGAAGTGCTAATAAGTGACATAAGAATTGACTACGGTAAATTTATTATCAATACAGCTGGTCGATTGGTATTAAATTTTAATCATACTGGCCTTCTTGCATCTTCAGATTTCTTATTCAATGCTATGCAGATTGATAATACCGAAGTTGAAGAAATTAATTCTACTTTTTTATCTAATGGTACTTTGAAAGGTGAAGTAAGCTTCCAACCGTTAATTGTAAAAATTGAATCGCTAGAATCAACATTCGGTGATGGAACAATTATATTAAATAGCGATTATTATCATGATAAGAAAGAGAAATTGAAGATATTTATGGAAATCAAAAATACAGATATATCTGAAATTTATAATATATGGCCGAAGGAGTATAATAAAGAAATTAGGAATTGGTTTCTGGATAACGTAAGAGATAGCTACATAGTTAGTAGTAAATTGAACATATTTTCCGAGGATATGCAAGACTATAACTTAGATTTAGATTTAGATTTTGTCGATACAAACATATCTTATTATAAAGATTTGCCTAATTTATCAAATGCATCTGGTAGTATTTTGCTCAAGGAATCAAAGCTCAATTTATTAATTAATTCCGCTGATGTCGAAATGCCTAAAGGAGGTGTGTTAAATCTCAAAGATAGCACACTTGATATCCCTAATTTATCCAGTCAAACGATAGGAAGCTTTAATTTGAACGTAAATGGTGAAATTGTTGACTCTATTAATTATCTATCGAAATTTGGATTGGGTACGGATAAAGCTTTTATCTTCTTGGATAATGATATTAATGGTAAATCTATAATAAATACACAATTTCAAATACCTTTTTTTGAAACAGGATCCTATGAGGGTATGAATATGAATGCAAATATCAATTTAAAGGACCTCTCTGTAAAGGTTTCTGAGAATTCTTCTTTGCCGTTCTTAATTGATTCATTGTCTTCACCCGATGTCGAAATAAATATAGAAGGTAATAATCTTTCTGTATCTTCTGATATTTTTATAAATGGTGTTATGGTAAAATTTGATGTTAATTCAAATATTTATGGTGAAGATAATTATACGTATTTGTCAGCATACGCAGAATTGAGTCCAACAGATTTAGAAACTTTTGGTATAAATACAGCATCTTATCACTCTGGCTTTAGTCGAGCTCCTGTAAAGTTAGAAATAATAACTAAAGACAACTCTTTAGAAGAATTTAAGGTTACCTCTGATTTAGTTACTTCTGACCTTAGATTCCCAGGTACGGATTGGATCAAATATCCAGGAGAAAAAGCCAATCTTGAAGTTTTTTACGATAAAGATAGCTTTGTTGGCGACACAAAAGATGCGCGTGTAAAATTTGTCACTGATAAAGAATCTCTGGAGGCAATAATCAGGCATGATGCGAATGAAATCCAAGAATTTAATATTCTTAATTTTAATAATAAAAATATTGAGAATATTCAAGTAATTGGAAAATTTGATGACGAAAGAAGTTTGTCGCTCGATGTAATGGGTAAGAGTTTTGATGTAAGTTCTTTTATTGATAAAAATATATTTAGTAACACTGGAAGTGAATCAATTATAAATATACCTCTGATAAACGTAAATATAGTTAATATGGAAAGAGTAATAGGAAAAGAATCAAGTATAAATAACTTGACTGGTAATGTTGTTTTACAATACGGAAAATTATCTAAAACTGATCTAATCGGGTATTTTAACGAAGGCGGTAATGTGAGTGTTAAGTATAGTGTTCAAGACGAACCTTTGCCTGCAGATCTTGGGATAAATGCTAATAATGCCGGTGAATTCTTCAAATTCATTGGTATTTATACTAAGGCTTTATCTGGGAACATGCAACTTCGTGCAACTGGACCAAAAATAAATAATATGAATGGAAGGCTTTTTATAAACGATTTTGATATTTCAAGAGACTCAACGCTTTCGGCACTTTTTGCTGCTACGGGACCAAGTCCAGAATTGTCGGCTATGGAGAATGTTAGTTTTAAAAAATTAGATATTGATTTTACGCTCACTGACGGATCAATTCTTGTAGATAGGTCATTATTAGACGGCCCTAACGTTAGAATGTCTTTCAGCGGTCCAGTTAATCAAGATACTGGATTTTTTAAAATCTCTGGTAATTATTGCCCAGCTTATGAAATAAATGCATCCTTTGGGTCAATCCCATTATTCGGACCTTTATTGACAGGAGGTGACGGTCAGTGTTTATTTGCGGTACCTTTTGTTATAATGAGGAATAAATATGGCGAAGATGCGCTAATAAAACATAACAACGCAGGCTTATTAGCACCAGGAGTTTTTCGTCAATTTTTTGATTATTGATTAATTTTTATTATTATGTGTTTCTTTTTTCCTAGAGATAATTTTATTGAACTACCGTTTTTAAAATTTGTAATTTTAATTATTGCCCTAGGATCTGTAATTGCAACATCATTTATTTTTACTGCATTGCTTTCTATATGCCTTCTGGAATCGCTGTTGGTTTTAGTAAGGTTTGCAGTAACAAGTAGGTTAAGAAGTCCGATTCCTTTATCTAATTCAATTTGATTAATTTTAACTGTAGGCAACGTTTCAGACATAATACCTTCTTCGAAAGTTTGCTTAGCTGTTTCGGAGGCTTTCATCGCAGCTTCTCTTCCATGTGTCATCGCAGTTACTTCTGTAGCCAGTATTTTTTTTGCTTCATTTAATTCTTTTTCTTTAAGATTCTCTAGTTTTCCGATTTCATTTAGCGGTAAATCAGTAAAAAATTTTAAAAATCTTCCAACATCAGCGTCTTCTGTATTCCTCCAGTATTGCCAATAATCATAGGGACTGTATAAATCTTCATCAAGCCAAACGGCTCCATTAACACTTTTTCCCATTTTAGTACCCGATGAGGTTGTAATTAGCGGAGTTGTAAAAGCAAATAATTCCTTAGAATCAACTCTTCTTCCGAGCTCTATTCCATTTACCATGTTACCCCATTGATCGGACCCACCCATTTGTAATTTACAATTAAAAATTCTATTTAATTGAACAAAATCATAAGCTTGAAGAATCATATAATTAAATTCAATAAATGTAAGCGGTTGTTCTCGTTCAAGTCTCAATCTGACGGAATCAAAAGACATCATTCTGTTTATGGTAAAGTGTTGTCCAAAATCTCTAAGAAAATCGATATAATTAATTTGATTTAGCCAATCTTTATTGTCTGCAATAATTGATTTCCCTTCATCAAGATTAATGAATTTATTAAACACTTTTAAGATACCTTGTTTGTTTGTAGCAATATCTATTTCTGATAACATTTTACGAGTATCATCTTTTCCTGACGGATCTCCGATCATGGTTGTGCCGCTACCTAATAATATCAAAGGTTTATTATCGTACTTTTGAAACCATCTTAATAACATTATTTGCAATAATGAACCTACATGTAAGCTAGGAGCCGTTAGATCAAAGCCAATATAACCAGTAATTTGATTGTTTTTAATTAATCTATCTAGGCCATCGGGATCAGAAACTTGTTTTAAGAAACCTCTGTTTTGTAGTTCAATCAATAACTCTGATTTAAAATTTTTCATGTATAAAGCTCTTTAAATATTAAATATTGTATTTTATTAAAATAAATTTAAATCTTTTGTATCATTTTATAGCAATGAATGAAAATACAAACTTAAAAAAATTTGTATCTATAGGTTTAATGAGCGGTACATCAATGGACGGAATTGATGCGGCATTAATTATTACTGATGGATTTAAAGTTATAGAATTCGGTCCGACAAAATCAATAGGATATTCTGATAAATTAAAATATGATCTTAAGTTAATTGCCAATGAATATAAGGCAACTGATGGAAAAAATATTGAATTGAAAGCAAATGCTATAGCGGACCATTTAGGAGAAATTAATGCTAAATTAATCCTTGATCTTCTTAAAGAATCTAATTTAAGTGCCAATAAAGTTGATGTTATAGGTTATCATGGACAAACTGTTATTCACAATCCACACCAACATATTAGTATACAACTAGGCAATCCTAATATTATAAAAGAGATTATAGGTTCTAGAGTTGTTTATAATTTTAGGAAGAACGATATTCTTAACGGCGGAGAAGGAGCACCGTTAACACCTGTTTATCATAACGTTATCACTCAATCATCTAATTCTTATCCGCAGGTTTTTTTAAATATAGGTGGTGTGTCTAATATTACTTATGTCGAAAATGGTATTGATCCAATTGCCTTTGATACAGGACCAGGAAATGCTTTGATAGACGACTATATGATAAAACTATATGCAAAAGATTATGACCTATCTGGAGATATTGCCGCTAGAGGTGTTGTAAATAAAAACTTTGTTAAAAATTTTTTATCAAACAACTACTTTAGATTGCCTCCTCCTAAGTCTCTCGATAGGAATCATTTTGTTATTGATGTTGATTCGTCAATTACAAATGATGACTTAATCGCTTCTTTAACGCAAATAACTATTGAATCTATAGGTTTAGCTAAATCTTATTTCCCAAAAAAACCAAAAATTTGGATCGTTTGTGGTGGGGGTAGAAATAATAGAACGATAATTAGGGGGCTTCAAGAAATCATAGAAGAACCCGTAGTTATAGCTGAAGAGGTTAATCTAAGGGGGAAATATATTGAAGCAGAAGCATTTGCTTTTTTAGCGGTAAGAAGAATCTTAGGTATGCCAATAAGTTATCCGAGTACAACTGGCGTAAGAAAACCTGTTGTTGGAGGCGAAATTATTTAACGCCAAGAGATATTCTATAATCAAGATATGCTTCTATGCCTGCAATTAAATCATCAATTTTTTGATCAAAATAGTGATTGGCTCCTTGTATAATTTTATGCTCTACTTCTATGCCTTTTTGTTTTTTTAGTTTTTCAACTAACTTTTGTATATCCAATTTAGGTGCTACTATATCTTGACTACCATTAATAATTAATCCTGAAGAAGGGCAAGGTGCTAAAAAACTGAAATCATATATATTGGCTGGAGGAGATATGGAAATAAAACCTTCTATTTCAGGTCTTCTCATTAGAAGTTGCATGGCTATCCAAGATCCAAATGAAAAACCAAGAACCCAACATCCCATGGAGTCAGGGTTGCGCGCTTGAGCCCAATCAAGTGCTGCAGCAGCATCAGATAATTCTCCTAACCCGGAATCAAAAGTGCCTTGGCTTTTACCAACTCCTCTAAAATTAAACCTTAGTACAGAAAATTTTTTTTCTATAAATTTATAGAAAGAATGGTACACGATAGGATTATTCATTGTTCCTCCAAATTCTGGGTGAGGATGAAGAATAATCACTAATTTAGACTCAGGATCTGGGTTGTGATGATATCTACCTTCTAGACGACCAGCTGAACCGCTAAAGATTATTTCAGGCATTTGTTTTCCTTGATTGTAGAATAGTAATATAAGATATATATATCATAATAGTAAATATATTAATAAGTTTATGAAATGATGTTTAATATAAATAATAGTATACAACATACTATATAGGATTAATACGTAAAATGAGAGTTTACTTAGACAACGCTGCAACAACCCCCTTAAGACCAGAGGTGTCAGAGTATATGATAACTCAGCTTACCCACTCTTCAAATGCATCTTCAGTTCATCAAGAAGGTCAGCAATCAAGAATAAAGATAGAACAATCAAGGACATTAATTTCAGATCAAATAAACTGTAATCAAAGTACTATACTCTTTACTTCCAGTGGAACTGAAGCCTGTAACTATGTAATTAATTTCGCAAAGAACAAATTGTGTGTAGATAGTATTATTTGCTTGCCTACAGAACATGTTGCTGTTTTAAGCCCGATAGAAAACAGCAATTTAAATACTACTATGTGCTCTATTAATTCTGATGGGTTAATAGATTTACGCGAACTTGAAAATATTTTAAAAAAGTCCTCTGAATTAAAAAAACTAATTTGTGTAATGGCAGTTAATAACGAAACTGGTATCATCCAACCAATCAAAGAAATTTCGAATCTATGTAAAAAATATAATGATTATTTTTTCTGTGATTGCATACAAGCTTTGGGTAAAATTCCATTAGATATGGAAAATATTGGTATAGATTTTTCTACGTTCGCATCACATAAAATAGGAGGACCCCAGGGCGTCGGGGTTGTATATATTGGAGCTAATTTGGGCAATTACTCGGATATTGTTGGAGGAGGGCAAGAATTTGGAAGAAGAGGCGGTACAGAAAATGTATTAGCCATATCTTCTTTTGGAAAAGCGTTAGAAGTTACCCTTAAAAATTTATTAATTGAAAGCGACAATATTACAAAGTTAAATAAAATTTTAGTAAGTGGTATAAAGAAGGTATCCTCTGATATAATTATAGTTGCTGAAGGTGCGGATAAGTTGGGTTCAATAGTATCTATAATCATACCTAATATTAAATCAGAAACAATAGTTATTGCGCTAGATATTGAGGGATTTTCAGTTAGTGCCGGAGCCGCTTGTTCTTCTGGTAAAGTTAACTCGTCTCATGTATTAAAGGCTATGGGTTATGATGATAATTTATCTAATTCAGCGATAAGAATTAGCTTAGGATGGAAGAATACCGAAGAAGATATAATAAATTTTTTAAATATCTTAAATAAATTGTCAAAAACAATGAATTTTTAAATAAACTTATTATATATAATATAGTATAGGTATTTAAATAAAAAAGATAAATAAGGAACAACAATGCCTGCCATAAAAGAAACTGTAGAACAGGTTTTAGATATAGATGTTGATAATTATAAATACGGTTGGTCAACTGATCTTGAAAGCGAAAGAGCCCCTAAGGGTTTAAGTAAAGATGTAATAAAATTCATTTCTAATAAAAAAGAAGAACCCGAATGGATGCTTGAGTGGAGATATGATGCTTATGAAAGGTTTTTAACAATGAAAGAACCTGATTGGGCTAAGGTTTCGTACCCTCGTATGGATTTAAATGATATTTATTACTATTCGGCGCCAAAAAATACCGAAGGGCCAGAATCGTTGGATGAAATTGATCCTGAAATACTAAAAACTTATGAAAAGCTTGGTATACCTCTAAAAGAACAAGAATTTTTGGCAGGAATAAAAAATAACATTGCAGTAGATGCTGTATTTGATTCGGTTTCTGTTGTAACAACTTTCAAAGAGAAGCTTGCAGAAGTTGGAATTATATTTTGCCCTATTTCAGAAGCCATAAAAGAACACCCTGATTTAGTAAAAAAATACATTAGTTCAGTTGTTCCTAAATCAGACAACTACTACGCAGCTTTAAATTCTGCAGTCTTTACTGACGGTTCATTCGTTTATATTCCACCAAATGTAAGATGCCCTATGGAATTATCAACGTATTTTAGAATAAACGATGTTAACACAGGTCAGTTTGAAAGAACTTTAATAATTGCCGACAAAGGGTCTTACGTAAGTTATTTAGAAGGTTGTACGGCTCCTAAAAGGGATGAGAATCAACTTCATGCTGCAGTCGTTGAATTGGTTGCGTTGGAGGATGCTGAGATTAAGTACTCTACTGTTCAAAATTGGTACCCTGGAAATTCAGAAGGAATTGGTGGAATATATAATTTTGTTACAAAAAGAGGTGACTGCAGAGGAGATAGGTCAAAAATTTCATGGACTCAGGTAGAAACGGGTTCTGCTATTACATGGAAATATCCTTCATGTATTTTACGCGGTGACGGTTCAAGTGGTGAATTTTACTCAATAGCAATTTCAAATGCATTTCAGCAAATAGATTCTGGTACAAAGATGGTCCATTTAGGCAAAAATACTACAAGCAAGATCATCTCAAAAGGTATTTCTGCTGGCAAGTCATCTAATGCATATAGGGGACTAGTGTCCTCACACAAGAAGGCCGAAAATGCTAGAAACTTTACACAATGTGATTCTTTGTTAATAGGCAATAATTGCTCTGCACATACCGTTCCCTATATTGAGTCAAAAAATAAATCATCGATATTTGAGCATGAAGCAACTACATCAAAAATATCTGATGATCAGATATTTTATTGTTGTCAAAGAGGTATCGGAAAAGAAGATGCTATTGCATTAATAGTAAATGGGTTTTGCAAAGAGGTTTTGCAAAAGTTACCTATGGAGTTTGCTGTTGAAGCGCAAAAGTTAATTGGAATATCACTTGAAGGCAGTGTCGGTTAAGTTTCTTAACCTACTAAAATATAGGAAAAATAATGTTTGAAATAAAGAATTTAAATGCAAGTATTCAAGATAAACAAATATTAAAGGACTTTAACCTAAAGGTTAATCCGGGCGAAGTACATGCAATAATGGGTCCAAATGGATCAGGAAAATCAACGCTAGCACATGTTTGCGCTGGTAGGGAAGAGTACGAAATATCAAGTGGCTCTGTTGGACTCGACGGTATTAATTTACTCGATCTTGAGCCTGAGGAAAGAGCAGTCAGAGGACTTTTCTTGGCATTTCAGTATCCTGTTGAAATACCTGGTGTAGCGTCCATGACATTTTTAAAGAGTGCGCTTTCAGCACACTATAAGTTTAATGGTAAGAAAGAGCTAACTATACCGGAATTTATGAAATTAATTAAAGAAAAATCAAACAGTCTTAATATAAGCGATGATATGATAAAAAGACCTTTGAATGTCGGTTTTTCTGGCGGTGAAAAAAAGAGAAATGAAGTTCTGCAAATGACATTATTAGAGCCTAAAATATGCATCTTAGATGAAACCGATTCTGGTTTAGATATTGACGCTTTAAGGTTGGTAGCAAATGGAGTTAATTTATTAAGATCTAAGGAGAGGTCTTTTGTTGTAATAACTCATTATCAAAGATTATTAGATTATATAGAGCCAGATTTTGTGCATATTATGGCTGATGGTAAAATCATTGAAACTGGTGATAAAAATTTAGCCCTAGATCTAGAAAAAACAGGTTATAATGATTATATCGAAAAAGATATTTAAAGATTATGACAGTTAAACCATCAAATAAAACAAGCCAAATAGATCAAGAAATCTTAAAGTTATGCAATGATAAGATAGATTCTTTTTTAGACTACAATGACGACATCTCTGTTATAAAAAGAGAAGCGTTCAAAAGATATAGTAAAAAAGGCCTTCCAAATAGATTTGAAGAAAGCTGGAAATATACAAATATTCATAAAAAATTACAGAATATTCCTGTATCCGATAAAAATTATCCAATTCCTCTCAATGTAGATAATTTTATAAATAGCTTCGATATAATGAGCAAAATAAAGAGTGATAATGATATTCTGATAGTTTTTATGGATGGCCAATTTATACCAGAGCTGTCCATGTTAGAATATAGTAAAAATGGAATAGAAATAAATTTCTTATCTCATGGCGATGTCCCGAGATGGGCGAGTGAATTGATGATAAATAAGCATAATGTAAATGAGGATCCGTTATTTGATTTGAATACAATATTAATGCAAGAAGGTGTTCTTATCAACGTTAGTGCTAACGTTAAAATTGATTCAAATGTTTATATTATTCACATTGGAAATAATGATGGTTTCTTCAATTATCGTCACGTAATAAATGTTGGCAAAGATAGCCATATAAATGTAACTGAATTAAAAGTATCAAATCGAGTTAACGATGCTTTGTACACATCTTCTGTTCTGTGGAATATAGGAGATAATGCTATTGTTAATAACGTTAAATATCAAGCCCACAATCAATCAACGGTTGGTTTTAATCAACAGTATGCTGATGTTGGTAGCGGATCTATTTTTAACAGTTTTACTATCTCTTCTGGATCAAAATTATTACGAGAATCTCGTAATATAAGCTGTAATGGAGAAAATAGCGAAGTATCCATATCTGGAGTCAACTTATTAGATGGCGAAAGCCATATTGACACAACATTAGTGGTATCACATAAAGCCCCTAACTCATTAAGTAAAGAAAAGTATAAGTCAATACTTAGCGACCGTTCTAGAAGTGTTTTTCAAGGCAATATAGTTGTTGATCAAATTGCACAGAAAACTATAGCTAAGCAATCCATAGACGCATTAATTTTATCGAACGACGCAGAACATGACTCTAAACCTGAATTAGAAATTTATGCCGATGATGTACAGTGCGGTCATGGTGCTACGACTGGTCAACTAAGTGAGGATTCTTTATTTTATCTAAGAGCAAGAGGTATTGGTGAAGATGAGGCGAGAAGGTTGTTGGTACATGCTTTTATAAGTGATGTAATGGAAGAAATACAGGATACAAATTTAAGAAATGTATTAAGAGATGTCATGAATAATATGCTAAACAGAGTTTCAAAGGGTAGATTAAATGTCTGATTCCAGAGAATATGATGTCAGTTTAATAAAATCAGAATTTCCTGTTTTCTCAAAAAATATATATGGAAAACAATTAGTCTATTTAGACAATGCAGCGTCTTCCCAAAAACCAAATATCGTTATTGATAAAATGGCAAATGCATATAGATATGAGTATGCAAATGTTCATCGCGGTTTGCATTATTTGTCAAATAAAGCTACGGAAAATTATGAAGATGCAAGAAAAACTGTTGCTGAATTCATTAATTCAAATCATGTAAATGAGATTATTTTTACAAAAAATGCTACTGAGGCTCTTAATTTAGTTGCCCATTCTTATGGCGGAGAAATGTTAACCGAAGGTGATGAAATTATACTTACTATAATGGAGCATCACTCTAATATTGTTCCGTGGCATTTTTTAAGAGAAAAAAATAAAATTAAAATAAAATGGCTATCAGTAAATGATGACGGTGACATTGACCTTGATGAATTTAGGTCTTTGATAACAGATAAAACTAAACTTATCTCATTAACCCATATGTCAAATGTATTGGGAACAGTTTTGCCAATTAAAGAGATGGTAGCGATAGCCCATGATAAAAACATTCCTGTAGTAGTAGACGGTACCCAGGCTATTGTTCATCACAAAGTTGACGTTCAGGATTTGGATGTAGATTTTTATGTTTTTACAGGTCATAAATTGTACGGGCCTTCTGGTATTGGAGTTCTTTATGGTAAGTCTGATTATTTAGAAAAGATGGTACCTTACCAAGGTGGAGGAGAGATGATTGAAGAAGTATATACCGACAGGGGGGTATATGGTAAGCCTCCACAGAGGTT
>JABIEF010000030.1 GCA_018651345.1 Rhodobiaceae bacterium | reverse complement strand
TGAAAACGGTGTTTTCAAAACAGTAGCTTCAAGGTAATTATTAATTTCACCCCACTGACCATGGTGGGGTGAAGCTTTTAATTTTTAATAATTTTCTCTGGCAGTAGTCCTTTAGGCCTGTATCTCATAACTAGTAAAAGTCCCAACCCCATCATTAGATACCTGAAATAGGGTATACTTTCGATTAAGTGCATTTTGAGTTGATTGGTATTATCGACTTGACTAAAAATTAAATTTATTAAGAATAAGGCAAATGGGGCTGACTCAATCCAAATAAACCAAACTACAAAGCCTCCTAATATAGCGCCATAGTTATTTCCAGTTCCGCCAACTAAAACCATAACCCATATCAAAAAAGTATACCTCAGAGGTTGATAACTAGCTGGTGAAAATAAACCATCATAAGTTACAAGCATTGCACCTGAAAAGCCGATAATTGCCGATCCGATCATGAAGATATGCAAATGCCTTTTTACTACATTTTTCCCCATTGCTTTAGCAGCATCTTCATTATCTCTAATTGCTCTCATCATTCTCCCCCAGGGAGATTTTAATGCTTTTTCAGAAAAAATAAGCAAAAATATTACCACAATAAAAAAAATAAAACTAAAAGACAGTTTAACGAATACACCGGAAGAACTAATTACTAAATCTCTAAGCATAGATGATCTCTCTTCTAAGTTTACAAAGCTAGATAAAATGCCAGAATTGAAAAATTCAATTAATTTTATAAACCATTCTGAGTTTTGCAGGTTAACTTCATAAGGAACAGGTCTTTTTAAGCCTATAACATTCTTAACACCTCTCGATAACCATTCTTCATGCTTTACTGCAGAAATAACAATACCAGAGATTAATAAAGTAGAAATAGCTAAATAATCCGATCTTAAACCTAGGCAAATTTTACCCATAATAAGTGCTACTAATGCAGCAAGTAGGGCCCCAACAAACCAAGAAAATATTATTGGTAAGTTAAAGCCACCTAAAAAACCACTGGAAGCAGCATCTATTGACTCTATTGCTTCTATAGAAGGTCCAGCAATTATTTTCATTAATGGTATAGCAAGAATTGCAAGACCAAATAATAAATAATTTTTAAATTTAAATTTTAGTTTTTTGTTAATAAAAAATATTAAGTAGATGAGTGAAACAAGGAATATACCTGATAGTAAAATTCCTTTGCCTCCAGCATCCCATGCTTCCTGGACAGGCGGAACGGAAACTAATACTGCCGCTAAACCACCGATAGCTAAAAACCCCATTACTCCGAAATTTATTAAGCCTGAATATCCCCATTGAATATTGACACCCATCGACATAACAGCTGAAATTAGACAAAGATTTAAAATAGATAACGCAACCCCCCAAGATTGAAAGACACCAACTAATATTATCAATAAAGTCATTATTGAGAATGCTATTTTTATATCAAGATTATTTTTCAAATCACTTTTCCTTTAAATATTCCATTTGGTCTATACAGAAGAACAATGACTAAAATAGCAAAAGATATAGCAAATTTATAATCTGTAGAAATATATTGAACCAAACTATTGGGCTCTAGTTGTTCTGGTAAAATATATATAAAAAACTTTTTGTATGCATATGTTAGGCCTATTTCAGAAAAAGCAATAACAAATCCTCCGTAAAGTGCACCAAGAGGATTTCCAATACCTCCTACAATAGTTGCTGCAAATATGGGTAATAAATTGTTCCAATAAGCCATAGGTTTAAAGCTTTTGTCTAGTCCGTATAAAGTTCCCGCGACCGTTGCTAAAATAGATACTATGACCCATGTTAAGAATATAATTTTATTTGGATCAATTCCCGATAAAAGAGCTAAATCTTCATTGTTTGAATAAGCTCTCATTGATTTACCTGTTTTTGTTTTATTTAAAAAATAAAACAAAACTAAACAAGTAAAGATAGTTGTAACTAGAGTAATTACTTGGGTTGATTTAATTGCAAGGCCTTCATCGAACCCTGTTAATTCTTTAAATTCATTGGCTTTAATAAGAAATCTTGCCCCATCCATAAAATTAATATTACCAGGTCCTATAATTATTCTAACTAAAGCGTTTAAAATAAACATAATCGCTAGACTGACTACTATTAAAGTAACAGGTGAACTTTTTTTCTTTCGGTAATATTGATATACTGTTTTATCAAAAAATAGACTAATTAGTATTGTTGCAATAATACCGAAAGGTAAGGCGATTAGTGCTGTAGGGAACACTCCAAAACTAATTCCCTTTGATTGAAGGTACCATGTGAATAAGATTACAGACATCGTACCAAAGGCCATGAGATCTCCGTATGCAAAATTTGCAAATCTTAGTACACCATAAATTAATGTTACGCCAATTGCACCTAATGCTAATTGACAGCCATAAGTTAGGGCTGGTATAATTATAAAATTATTTAACAAAACTATAGAATATATAAAATCCATTTATCCACCCAAAAAAGACTTTCTTATTTCTTTGTCATTTAGCAAGTAATTACCATTTCCCTCATAGGCATTTTTACCGGTAACTAAAATATATCCACGGTCTGAAATTTCTAAAGCTTGCCTAGCATTTTGCTCTACCATTAAAACTGCGATATTTTGTTTTTTAATGTTTAAAATATGTTGAAATATTTCATGCATTACAATTGGCGAAACGCCAGCGGTTGGCTCATCAAGCATTAATACTTTTGGATTAGTCATTAATGCTCTGGCTATAGCTACCTGTTGTCTTTGTCCACCGGATAGCTCCCCAGCAAATTGATCTTTTTTTTCTTTGATCATTGGGAACAACTGATACATTTCATTGATCTTTTTTTGTATATTTCCCTCTAATAAAAATGCACCCATCTCTAAATTTTCACGAACAGTTAATTCTGTAAAAATATTGTTAATTTGTGGCACAAATGAAATTCCTGATTTTATTCTTTCTTGAGTTTTTAAATTTGTAATATCTTTATGATTTAAATTAATTTCCCCAGAGGAAATATTTAAAATACCTAACATAGCTTTCATAGCAGTTGATTTACCTGCACCATTAGGTCCTAATATGGAAACAATTTCCCCTTGATTGACTTCAAAAGAACAATCTTCAATAATGTTGGGACCACCGTATCCACCTGTAAGATTTTTTGCTGAAAAATACATTATTTTACTACACCTTTGCCGAGATATGACTCGATTACTTTAGGATTTTCTTTAACTTCCGCTGCAGTTCCTTTGAATAAAACTGAGCCCTCTGCCAAAACAATAATTGGATCACAAAGTCTACTAATAAGGCTAAAATCATGTTCAATCATGCAAAAGGTATAACCTTTTTCTTCGTTTAATCTTATAATTGAATCGGCAATATCGTTTAAAAGTGTTTTATGTACTCCAGCACCAACTTCATCTAGAAATACAATTTTAGCATCAACCATCATGGTTCGTGCGAGTTCTAGAAGTTTTTTTTGACCACCTGATAAATTACCTGCAAGCTCATTTTTAAGGTGATCTATTTTTAAAAATTTTAATACCTCAAATGCTTTGTGTTTTATTTCTTCGTCTTCTTTTTGAATCTCTTTTCTATAAATCAATGAATAAAGTAAACTTTCACCTTTTTGATTTTCTGGAACAACCATTAAGTTTTCTAACACAGTCATATTAGAAAATTCGTGTGCAATTTGAAATGTTCTTAGCATGCCTAAATTAAAAAGCTCATACGACTCAAATCCTGTAATATCTTGACCATCATAGTAAACCTTACCTGAGTCTGGTTTTAGATGTCCGGTTATTACATTAAAAAGAGTGCTTTTTCCTGAACCATTAGGACCAATTATTCCGGTAATAGACTTGTCTCTAATATCAAGATTACAATCATTTAAAGCAACTAAACCGCCAAATCTTTTGACAATATTATTAACAGTAATTAACGTATCATTAGTGGAAATTTTTAATTTTTTATCACTCATTAATTTGATTTTTCTTCATCATGAGATATAGCTGGACTTATTAAAATTAAAAACTGATTATGTAACTAAATAATCTTTTCATATAAAAAAACTAACATATATTTTGAAGTATTCAAATTAATAATTACTCAGCGAATGTAGTTAAGGAATAAAAAGATGGGCATAGAAACCTTTAGTGCATTTGTGATTGCATCCGTTGTACTTGTGTTTGTTCCAGGACCAACGGTCCTTCTCGTAATTTCTTATGCGTTAGCACAAGGCCGAAGCGTCGCTCTAGCGGTTGTCTGCGGTGCAACTCTTGGTGTTACAGTGTCTATGACTGCAACTATATTCGGACTGGGAGTAATATTGGCAACTTCAGCAACTTTATTCACAGTAATAAAATGGATTGGAGTAGGTTACCTTGTATGGATGGGTTTACGAATGATCTTAACTGCTAAAAAAGCACCAAGTAAAATTTCAACTTCAATAGGGAAATCACACTTTTCTGCATTTAGAGACAGCGCAATTGTTACATTACTAAATCCAAAATCAATTGGATTTTTTATCGTATTTGTTCCACAATTTATCGATACCTCTTCACCAGTAGAGCCACAATTTGCAATTATGATTGTGACGTTCGTTGTAATTGGTGCAATTAATACTCTTGGATATGCGCTGCTCGCAGCACAAATTCGTCATATTATTACCCGTCCCAAAACCCTTATATGGATACAATATGCTGGAGGTTTTACACTCCTTGGATTGGCAATTTATACTGCTACACTTCGGCTTTTTTAGTTTCTTAATGTGCTTCCATATCACAAACTCTGGCGACATTTAAACTTATGAAAGGAGATCAAAAAAGTTTTTTAAAGCTGCGTGAGAAAATCAACTCTATTATTTTAGAACATTGTTATAAACGAACTATTCACATCTAACTATTATAAAGAAAATGGGGATGTTGAAGTTATAGATGCGTTTTAATTTGTTAAAAAAATGTCTGTTAAAATTCTACGGTTTATTGTAATTTTAAGTTATAAAAAAATATGGAGTAACTTAAATGAATGAAATTATAGAAAAACCTAAAACCTATAAATATATATTGGCATGGGTTATTGCTAGTATTGTGTCTAATATATTAATTAGAATTATTGATATGATACTATCAGTTTCAATCGTTAGCAATGAGAGCGATCTTATTCTTTATTTCATTATTTCTGGACTTTTATCTATTCCAATATTTTCTGGATCATTTATAGTTATATATAACTTGTTCAAATCTCTTAATATAAATAAGGTAATGATTTATATTTATATACTAGGTGGTTTAGGGCTATGCGCATCGATGATACAGACTCTAGCGATATTTAATAATGTAGGAATTGTTTTGCCTGTTATCATTGTTACAGCAAGTACTTTTTCTTTTATAATTAGTGTTTTGATAATAAGATTTTATTATAAAAGTAAACCAAACAGATGGTATTGAAATACTTCGTTTTTTTTGTAACGTTTTATAAAAAAGCAATTAAATATGAGAATATGTTAGCTTTGGAAGAAAGGGGACATTCGAGCTTTATGAAGATATAGAGGTACTTAGATTCCTAGATATTGAATTAATCATAAGAGTTATAGAAACTCAAAATTCTAGCTTAGCAGTTGATGCTCCAGAGGGTGTAAAAAAAGTTGAAGAAGAGATGCTTAGAAAAGCTAAGAATTAAGTGAAAACATTTTTAAATGATTAATTATTTATATAACTTTTTATTCGATGCAATTAACAAATTAGAAGTATAAAAAAATATTATGATTAATCTTAAAAGAAATAAAAAATTAGAGTTAGTTCCGGCTAAAGGTATAAGAACAAGAAAATCTTCAATTTATACGCCAAATCAATTAGAAAAGTTTAAAGTTAGCAGAGGAAAATTTAACGATTTTCTAACTTGCCCGAGATGTTTTTATATGGATCGAGTGAAGGGTCTCGCTACTCCTAGTATGCCCGGATGGTCGCTTAATGAAACAACAGATAGGCTGTTAAAGAAAGAATTTGATATTTGTCGTGAAGATCAAATACCTCATCGTATTTTTATTGAAAATAACCTTAATCACCTTGTTCCTTTTAATCATCCTGATATGGATAAGTGGCGGGACTCATTACACCACGGGTTAATGATAAATTATAAGAATTTAATTTTATCAGGTGGTGTTGATGATATTTGGTTAAATACAAAAACTGGTGAAATCATTGTAGTCGATTATAAATCACAAGCAAGTTCGTATGAGGTTAATACAAGATACTACCTTGCGTCTGCATATCACCAAGGATACAAGATTCAAATGGATTTTTACGCGTATCTGTTAACAGAGATGGGTTTTTGTGTTAGCGATACATCATATTTTCTTGTCTGCAACGCTGACAGGGGAGCGGAAGGCTTTTATGGAAAGTTAACTTTTTCTGAAACTTTGGTTCCTTACGAACATAATATTGATTGGATACCTTCTAAATTGGATGACATGATAGATACTTTGAATGACAACCAAATACCACTCTCCCATGATAGTTGTGAGAATTGTGCTTATGCGCGCCATAGATCTGTTTATGATAATATTTAATATCCTAAAGTATAAAAATTTTTATTTTAATAAACAGATTGTTTTATAAAGGTTTCAATTTATAAGATAATAAATGATAGTGGAGGATGATATGTCGGAATTTAAAAATGTAACGGTTCAAAAACAGGCAAATGTGTATTTTGATGGCAATGTAACAAGTACTAAAATAACTTTTTCCGATGGTTCTTTTAAAACTCTTGGTGTTATGCTTCCAGGTGAGTATGAGTTCGGTACAGATTTAGAAGAGTTAATGGAAATCCTATCAGGTGAGCTCGATGTTTTATTGCCTGGACATTCAAGTTGGCTTAAAATTACTGATGGTATGTCATTTGTAGTCCCAGCTAAAAGTAAATTTGAATTAAAAATTTATAAAATTGTAAATTATTGTTGTTCATATATTGCATAATTTAAATTTATTTTCATAACTTAAACTTGACTTTTGTAATATAATTTCTAAGTTTATATTAAATAATTATATTTTTTCAAAGAGGGAATTTTAGTATGTCTGATGATAAAAAATGTCCAGTAATGCACGGTGCCATGACAAGTAATAGTAGCAGCGGAACATCAAACAAAGACTGGTGGCCTAATCAATTAAATTTATCTATTTTACATCAACACGACAAAAAATCAGATCCTATGGATGGCGGATTTGATTACCGTAAAGAATTTTCCTCAATTGATTATGATTCATTGAAAAAAGATTTAACTGATCTTATGACTGACTCTCAAGACTGGTGGCCAGCCGACTATGGTCACTATGGTCCGTTCTTTATCCGTATGACATGGCATGCGGCTGGTACATATAGAACCAGCGACGGAAGAGGCGGCGGTGGTTCGGGCGACCAACGCTTTGCACCTCTCAATAGTTGGCCGGATAATGGTAATCTTGACAAAGCAAGAAGACTACTTTGGCCTATTAAACAAAAATATGGAAATATGATTAGTTGGGCAGATTTATTTATTCTATCTGGTAATGTTGCAATTGAATCTATGGGTGGAAAAACATTCGGTTTCGCTGGTGGTCGTCCTGATATATGGGCCCCAGAAGAAGATATCAATTGGGGGATTGAAAAAGAATGGCTAGAAAATAGAAGATATAAAGGTGACCGTGAGTTAGATAATCCATTAGGTGCTGTCCAAATGGGTTTAATTTATGTTAACCCAGAGGGTCCTGATGGAAACCCCGATCCAATTGCAAGCGCAAGAGACATAAGAGAAACATTCTCACGTATGGCTATGAACGATGAAGAAACTGTAGCATTGGTTGCAGGTGGGCATACTTTTGGCAAATCTCATGGCGCTGGGGACGCAGGATTAGTAGAATCAGAACCAGAGGCATCTCCATTAGAACAAATGGGATTTGGATGGGTTAATAAACATGGAAAAGGTAAGGGTCGCGATACAATAACAAGTGGTATTGAGGGCGCTTGGACAGCGAATCCAATACAATGGGATAATGGATACTTCGATTTGTTACTAGGATACGAGTGGGAGCTAACAAAAAGCCCAGCAGGCGCTAATCAATGGAAAGCTGTAGATGTTAAAAATAGTGATTTAGCTCCCGATGTAGAAGACGCCTCAATAAAAGTTCCTACAATGATGACCACAGCTGATATGGCTCTACGTGCA
Organism: Rhodobiaceae bacterium; assembly: GCA_018651345.1. Lineage (GTDB taxonomy): Bacteria > Pseudomonadota > Alphaproteobacteria > Rhizobiales > TMED25 > CAJIYR01. The sequence goes on along the minus strand of JABIEF010000030.1, from coordinate 5,794 downwards.
GATCCGTCTTATTATGCTATATCAAAACGTTTTCATGAAAATCCAGATCAATTTGCAGATGCTTTTGCAAGGGCATGGTTTAAACTACTGCATCGTGATATGGGTCCGCGTTCACGCTATTTAGGACCAGAGGTGCCCGAAGAAGTATTAATCTGGCAAGATCCTGTTCCACTCGGTTGGAACAGTTATGATATCGATTCTTTAAAGAATATGATTAAAGATAGCAAATTAACGGCCCAAGAAATGATTTCAACAGCATGGTCAAGTGCTTCAACATTTAGAGGGTCCGATAAACGTGGCGGTGCCAATGGTGCTCGTATTAACCTAAAGCCACAAAATAATTGGGAAGCTAATAATCCAAAACAATTATCAAAAGTGCTTAATGTATTACAAGGCATAGCTACCTCTGCAAAAGTTTCACTAGCAGATACTATAGTTTTAGCTGGCAATGTTGCGATTGAGAAAGTATCTGGGATCAGTGTACCTTTTTATGCCGGTCGCGGCGATGCTGCGCAAGAACAAACTGATATAGATTCATTTTCTGTATTAGAACCACACTCAGATGGATTTATAAACTTTCATAAAGATGACTTGCAAACTAATCCAGAAGAATTGTTATTAGATAGAGCGCAATTATTGGGTTTAAGTGCGCCAGAGATGACGGTACTAATTGGTGGATTTAGATCACTTGGTATTAGTAAAAATAAACATGGTGTATTTACAGATGACACTAATAATTTATCGAATGATTTCTTTATAAATTTGCTTGATATGTCTGTTGAGTGGAAAGCTACATCAAGAAATAGCTATGAGGCAACAGACAGGATTTCTGGAAAGGTTATTCGCACTGCTACAAGAGTAGATTTAGTATTCGGATCAAATTCACAATTGCGAGCAATTTCAGAAGTTTATGCGCAGAATGATTCAAAAGAAAAATTCTTAAGTGATTTTGTTAAAGCGTGGAATAAAGTAATGAACAACGATCGCTACGATCTATCGATATAGATTAATAGTTAAAAAGAGACATTTTATTGAATATTATGTTTAATTTCTTTGAGCATATTATCCCATCTTAGGTCTCTTTTTTGCCTATAAAGAGTTATAGAATTATACCATATAGATTTATTAACATCAGCCATCCATCTAAAGTCAGATTTAAATGGTAATATAACATGTGTATCTTTTCCAAGAGCTCCAGCTAAATGAACTGTAGCACTATCTATTGAGACAACTACATCACAGGCTTCGATTATTGAGGCCAATCCATCAATATCATTTTTATTATCTACCAGGTCCTTGTTAAATATTTTAATACCTAATTTTTTTTCTACCAAGTCTATTTCAGCAGCTGTTGCACCGTATTGTAGATTTACAAAAATTAAGTTACCGTTATCAAGTAATTTAATAAATTTCAATAGATCGATAGTCCTTGCGTTTCCATCTGTATTGCTTCCACTTTTCCAGCTTATCCCACAGATTTTTTTATGATTTTCATTTTGAATTTTTTTCTTCATTTTATCCGTTGTGAGCTTATTTGCGTAAAGAAATTTCTTGCCATCAATATAGTTATTTGGATCTAATTTAAAATGCAAAGGTAGACTAAATATTGGAATATGAGCATCATATTCTAAATCATCAAGTGGTTCTCTTGGATCAATTAAAATAACATTACTAGAAAATGATCTTTTATATAAAGTGATTAGCCTTATATCAACTAACAGATATATCCTGTTACAATGTTTAGCTAAATCATTAATTAATGAGGAGCACATGATTTCATCACCAATACCTTGTTCTTTCCATACAAGGATATTTTTATAAGCATTTGATCCATTCCACAATGGTTTGTCTGTTTTTAAAAAACTAGAATTAACTGCATTTGTTTTCCATCTATGTTCATATAGTTGCCATCCATCGCTAATCTGTTTATTCATAATTAATGAAAGACTTTTAGTATACAGAGCATTGTAATCTTTAGAATTAATTTGTAATGCGGTATCCAGGCTCTTTATAGACAGACCTAACAATTGTAAATCTAATAGGATCTTTCCTTTTGTAACATGAAGTATTGAAATTTTGTTGTTTATATTAATAGCTTTGTTAATTATATTTAATGCGTTTTCCCATTGCATAGTGTCTTTTAAAGCCATCGCATAATTATTATATGCTTCTGTATAGTTCTGATTTAGCTTTATTGCTTTTTTATAGTCGACAATTCCTTCATTAAATTTACCAATTGATATATTATAAGAACCCCTTGTATTATATAATTTTTCATTTCTTGGATTTGATTTAATTGCTCGAGTTGTTAATTGTATAGCTAGCTTATAGTTCTTTGAAAAACTTTGTATTACACCAAGCATAGCTAATGTATCTGAGTGATTTGGTGAATATTGTAAAATATATTCAAATTTTTCCTGTGAATTTTGAAACATTCTGTCTTTATATAAAGACATAGCGCTGTTAAATTCTATCTGTAATTCATAATTAAGAATATTGTCATTCATTTTCTTTATCCAGATTAATACTTATCGGATATTATTATTGATTTGTTGAAATAAGCTGCTCCATTTAAGATCTCTTTTTTGACTATAAATGTTTAATGAATCGTACCAAATACTTTTGTTTTCGATCTGCCATCTAAAGCTAGAATTATAAGGCAGCAATAAATGAGTTTCAACGCCAAGTGCACCACTTAAGTGAATTGTTGCGCTATCTGTCGATATAACGAGATTACAAGATTCTATTAAGGATGCAAGACCATCCATGTCTTTAAAATTATCTACTGATTTAATTTGATGAATGATCACACCTAATTTGTTCTTAACATCATGAATCTCTTTAGATACATCACCATATTGTAGGTTAACTAATACTAAATTCTCTGTATCTAATGATTTAATAAAGCTATGTAAGTCAATTGTTCGATCATTTCCTGTAGCAATACTTCCACTTTTCCAGCTTATACCGCATATTTTTTTATTATCTTCGGCTGGGATTTGTTCTTTAATATTCTTTGTTCTATTTTTATCTGCAAATAAAAACTTTTGAGCATAATCTTTATTATTGTTTTTAAAATGTAAGGGTAAAGAAAAAATCGGTATATGTGCATCGTATTCAAGGGTATCAAATGATTCATTGTGACTTAAAAATGAAATATCTTTGCTAAAAGATCTTTCAAATAAACTTATTAATCTCTCTTCTGTAATTACGTATAACTTATTACAATATTTGCTTAGGTTTGTGATCAGAGATGATAACATTATTTCATCTCCAATTCCTTGTTCTTTCCATAAAAGAATACTTTTTTGGTGTTTTACGCCATCCCATTGGGGTTTATTGCTTTTTAAGTAAGGTGATGTGTGAGACTTTGATCTCCATCTATGTTCGTATAATCGCCATCCTTCTTTTAAATTACCTGACTTTATTAGAGTTAATGATTTTGCAAATAGTGCGTCTGGATATTCTTTATCAATAGATAGAGCTATATTAAGGGTGGTTAAAGATTCTTCTAAAAGTCCTAATTCTCTTAATATTATACCTTTTGTAACATATAGAACAATATTATCTCTATCTAAAGTTATCGCTTTATTAATAAATAAAATAGCATTTTCCCATAAATACAAATCTTTTAAAACCATAGCATAATTATTATACGCCTCAACGTTACTAGGGTTAAGTTTAATCGCTTTTTTGAAGTCTAAACTAGCCTTGTCAAGTGCATAGGTTTTCTGAAAAGCTAGACCACGGTTGTTATAAAAAAGTGAACTTTTTTGATATAATTTTATTGCTTTTGTAATTAAAGTGATTGCTTCATCATATTTATCTAACTGATAGTATATTGTACCTAATAAATGTAAAGCATCATAATTATTGGGATAAGTCTCTAGAACAAATTCATATTTTCTTTTTGCTTCTTCAAAATTTCCTAATCTATGAAAGGCAAGGCCATTTTCTAGTATTGTTTGCAGTTCTTTTGTTATTATTATTTTTTGTTTGTTTGGCGTCATAATAGTTTCGATATATAGTATATTATTTAATAATATCTGATAAAAATAATAATTGTAAAATTTATTGATCAGGTGTCTTAACTGTGCATTTATCAAATATTATATATTGAAATAAAGTCTCTTTACAATCTAGGTGTTTAGGATATGGTAAATCTAATTTTTTTGCATAATATGAGCTTAATATTAATATTCCTAACAGGATTAATACTAGATATAAAATTCGCATAATTATCTCTTTTTCTTATAACTTATAAACTGTATACGATAATAATATTAGAATGTTAAATAAAATACTAAATTTATTCAAAGTAAATTCTTTATATCAATTGGTAGTGGTATTTATAGTGTTTTCTATTACAGGGAGCCTATCTCTTTATTTATCTTCTCCAATTATTGATGTTTTAAAATTAAATTTATTTATAGAGATGAAAATATTAGTTTATATTTTGCGACTTTTTATATTGTTTATAACTTATCAGTTTTTGTTAATAATAATCGGTACTCTAATGGGTCAGTTTCATTACTTTTGGAGTTTTGAAAAAAGAATTCTTAATAGGTTTAAGATATTCAAGAAGTTAGGTTTTTATATAAGCAATTATAAATAAGATAATTCTTTTCCATCTAAAATAACTCATTATGGTAGCTGTTATTAAGCCGCTTAAACCTCCTGTAATATGTTTTCTTATTATATAATATTTAAAAAATGAAAATGGTAATTCAAATATAAACCTAAGTAATAATATGATAATATTTCTTTTTTTAAGAGTCTTTACTTGCAGTTGGATATAACTATTTTGTTTGGCAATTAAGTGTGAATAGGATTTTACAGAATTATGATATATAGGATATTTAAGTAATTTTACGGTGTAGTCCTTGGTCAATACTGAGTCATGAACCGCAGAGTCAGAAAATCTACCTTTTGTTTTGTCGTAAAGTCTAACACAATTATGATATGCAGAAGCAAACCTTGGTTTTTTCCAATTATGGTAGATGGGAACAACTTTGAATGCATAGAAGCTATATGCCATATTGTTTTCAAATAATTTTATTATCTCATTTTTAACTTCTTTGGTTAAATGTTCATCTGCATCAAGGTTTAACAGCCAATCGTTTCTACATGACTCTTCTCCAAATCTTTTTTGCTGACCGTATCCGCTCCATGCATTTGTTTTTACAAAACAACCTAAATCCGAAGCTATTTTTTGTGTCCCGTCGGTAGATCCTGAATCAATTACTATAACTTCGTCAACTATATCGATAGCTGATTTGATTGTTTTTTCTATTCTCGCAGCTTCATCTTTTGCAATTATAAAACATGAAATAGGTAATTTTTTCATTTAATTCCTGCATCTGTAGTTGTTTGTGAATATAAAATTATATTCACAAATTGGAATTAATATACTATCTTAATTTCTATATCATTCAATATAAAGTATTCAAATGAACATAGAATTGCATATTTTTTCTAACTCAACAATCCACGCGCCTTCAACGGAATTATTGGAACAAACTTATAAATCCTTGATTGAAGTTTTTAAACTTAAGATGCCTGTTAAAGTTTGGTGTGATCCAAATCCTAATACTAAAATGTCAGAAAAGTATTTAGAAAATATAAAAAAAATTATACCAAATGTAGAATTAACAGAATCACTATCTGATGGATATATAAAAGCTATCAAGAATAGTAAAAGTGATTATATGTTTATGGTAGAACATGATTGGTTATTCTTGCCAACTATAGAAAATTCATTAGAAGAAATCCTATTAGATATGGAATACAAGGA
>JABIEF010000029.1 GCA_018651345.1 Rhodobiaceae bacterium | reverse complement strand
ATCTAATAAAAATACTAATAAAATTATGATAAATGGAAATGAAGCCGCTGGCCTTGGAGCTGTTTATGCTGGAGCAAGCGTTGCATCTTGGTATCCAATAACACCGTCAACATCTTTGGTAGAATCTTTTGAAAAACATGCCATGAAGCTCAGGAAGAATGAAGACGGGACATTTAACGCGGCAATAATGCAAGCAGAAGACGAATTGTCAGCCGTTGGAATGGCAATTGGTGCCAATTGGAATGGAGCAAGAGCCTTTACAGCAACATCTGGACCCGGAATATCGCTAATGAGCGAGTTTATTGGACTAGCATATTTTGCAGAAATACCGTTAGTTTTATTTAATATACAAAGAGGCGGTCCCTCCACAGGAATGCCAACCAGAACACAACAGTCAGATGTGCTATCATGCGCCTATGCATCACATGGCGACACAAAGCAAATTTTATTATTCCCATCCGATCCAAATGAGTGTTTTTATTTTGCAATAGAATCTTTTGATTATGCAGAAAGACTACAAACACCGGTTATTGTATTAAGCGACCTAGATATTGGCATGAATGATTGGGTTGTTGATAAATTCGAGTGGGATCATAATTATAAACATGATAGAGGAAAAGTCTTAAATTCAGAAGAGCTAGAGAACGCAAAGGATTTTGGAAGATATAAAGATGTTGACGGTGATGGTATCCCTTACAGAACAATACCAGCAACGCACCCAGAGCTAGGCGCTTATTTTACACGCGGAACATCACATAATGAATACGGCAGTTATACAGAAAACGGTATAATACATGCAGAAACGCTCGATCGTCTTGAAAGAAAATTCGATACTGCAAAAAATTTATTACCACAACCAGAAATTATTATTAATAGCCCAAAAACAAAAATTGGTATAATCAATTTTGGTAGTACAACAAAAGCAATAAATGAAGCCCTTAACCATTTATCTAATAAAGGAATTGGCATAAATCATATGAGGATTAGAGCTTTTCCATTTTCAAGTAAAATAGATGAATTTATTAACAAACATGATATTGTATTTATTGTAGAACAAAATAGAGACGCTCAGATAAAAAAACTTCTTGTTAATGAAATTGATGTAATTTCATCTAAATTGTTATCTATTTTAAATTATGATGGGATGCCTTTAACGGCACAATTTCTAATAAATAAGATAAATGAGTACATAGAAGAAGATACAGACATTAATCAACTAATAGCACCACCAATTAAAATAGTATAAAAATGACATTTATAAAAAAACCAATATTTAGACACCCATCATTACCAAAAAATGATCTTGGATTAACTTACAGAGATTACGAAGGTTTAGTGTCAACCTTATGTGCTGGATGTGGTCATGATTCAATAACAGCTTCAATTGTTCAAGCTTGCTACGATATGTCATTGCCTGCACATAAAATTGCTAAATTATCTGGAATTGGTTGCTCATCAAAAACAACAAATTACTTTTTAAATCAATCGCATGGATTTAATACAGTTCACGGTAGAATGCCATCTGTTGCAACAGGAGCAAACCTTGCGAACAGAGATTTAATATATATCGGCGTATCCGGTGATGGTGATACAGCGTCAATTGGACTGGGCCAATACTGTCATGCAATAAGAAGACAATTAAATGTTACTTACATTGTTGAAAATAATGGCACATACGGTCTAACAAAGGGACAATTCTCAGCTACTAATGATAAAAAGTCAAAAAATAAAAAAGGTGCAGATAACCCGTTCGGTGCAATTGATTTAGCGTTAATGGCAATTGAATTGGGAGCAGGCTTTGTCGCTAGAAGCTTTTCAGGCGATAAAGAGCAATTAGTGCCTCTAATTAAGAAAGCTATTGATTATAATGGATTCTCATTAATTGATGTAATTTCACCTTGCGTGACTTTTAATAACCACCCTCATTCTACAAAAAGTTATGACTATATAAGAGAACATAATACAGCTATGGGAGAATTAGATTTCGTCCCCGAAAGAGAAAATATTCAAGCTAAGTATAATGAAGGAGAGAATGTTGATGTTACTCTTCATGATGGCAATAGCATAAATTTACAAAAAGTTGACAGTAATTATGATTCAAGAGATCAGGATAAAGTTGTCAATACGTTAAGAAAGTACCGTGGCGAAGGTAAAGTTGTTACAGGACTTTTGTATATAAATGAGGACGCGGAAGAAATGCATCAAACACTGAAAACTTCAAAAACTCCTTTGAATGCAATCCCAGTGAATGATTTATGCCCTGGCATTGAACAATTAGATAAGCTCAATAAAAGCTACACTTAATTTTGCATACTTAGCCTACAGTCTTTACAAAAAAAATTAATAGTGAATAAAATCTTCAATATTTTGTACATTTAAATATCACTTGCTCATTTTATATAAGTAATATCTAATATATTCATAAACTAATTATGATGTGATATTACATTGATAAACCAACCAATAATAGAAGTAAAAGATCTTTATAAATCCTTTAACGACTTAAGCGTTTTAAAAGGTGTAAGCTTAAAAGCACACTCAGGACAAGTGTTAAGTTTAATTGGATCATCTGGATCAGGAAAATCAACATTACTGCGCTGTATAAATTTATTAGAATATAGCGATTCAGGTGATATAAGTTTTCACGGAGAAAAAATTAATTGGAAACTTAATAAAATAGGAAGAGTGCCATCTAATAAGTCTCAGGTCATTGGGCATAGAACTAAAATATCGATGGTATTCCAACAATTTAATTTATGGTCTCATATGAATATAATGAATAATATCACAGAAGCACCAATTTCTGTTCTTGGAAAATCAAAGAAGCAGGCCCAAAATATAGCAGAAGAACTTTTAAATAAAGTGGATCTTTTAGATAAGGCTTATGAATATCCCCTTAACTTATCAGGAGGCCAACAACAAAGAGCAGCTATAGCAAGAGCTCTTGCAATGAATCCTGAAGTAATACTTTTTGATGAGCCAACATCCGCTTTAGATCCCGAACTGGAACAAGAAGTTATTCAGGTGATAAAAAAATTAGCTGAAGAAGGGAGAACCATGATAATGGTTACGCACGATATGAAACTTGCAAATGATGTATCTAACTATATACTATTTATTAACAATGGGTTAATTACCGAAGAAGGTAGTCCTGAAATTATTTTTAACCAGACTAAAACTGAGAGACTTATAAAATTTTTAGAATCAACCAATTTTAATTAGATAATTGAAAGGAAATAAAATGAAAAAAATCATTTTATCAATATTTGTACTAATAATGATTAATTTCCCTGCATCTGCTGATACCATTAGAATGGGTACAGAAGGTGCCTATCCTCCATATAATTTCATAAATGATGACGGAGAAATCGATGGGTTTGAAAAAGATCTAGGAGACGAATTATGCAAAAGAGCTAGTTTAACCTGTGAGTGGGTAATTAATGACTGGGACTCTATTATACCAAATCTAGTATCAGGAAATTATGATACTATCATCGCAGGAATGTCTATTACTAGCGAAAGAGATGAGGTTATAGATTTCACACAAGAGTATATTCCAGCAGATCCTTCGGCTTATATTGCGTTGAGTAGCGGAAATAAAGCGGCTTATATCGGTATAGTGGCTGCACAAACAGGTACAATTCAAGCTAGTTATGTTGCTAGTTCAGGTGCAACACTTGTTGAATTTGCAACCCCAGATGAAACTATTGCTGCAGTGCGTAATGGCGAAGCTGATGCTGTGATGGCTGATAAAGCTTTTTTAGCTCCAATAGTAAGTGACTCAAATGGAGAACTAATATTTGTTGGTACCGACGTATCAGTTGGAGGTGGAGTTGGAATGGGATTAAGAGAATCCGATTCATCACTAAAAGATACAATGAATGAAGCTATAGACGCGATGAAAGCTGACGGTAGCCTAAATTTATTATTAAAAAAATGGTTTGGTGAAGATTCAAGCATATTTTAATTAAATTATACCCAGGGATATAATTTAATCCCTGGGTAGTTTTTTGATTCATGTTTCAATATTGCACAGATCCATCCATATTATCCCAATTTAAATGGTTCTCATGTTATTTGACATCAGGAAAACATATTTCTTTTTATTTATCATTTTTAATTGTAATTTCTTTAATATGCATAACAGCACCAATCTCTTTATTTTTTGGTTTTTGTGGATCACTTGCTAGCAGATCAAGCTTTATTTTGCTAAAATATACCGGTTTATTATATACTAATATAGTAAGAGGGATTCCAGATATTGTATTTTTTTTATTTATTCCAATTACAATCGATCAAATATTAGAATATTCAAGACATAAAATAATGTGTCCAGAAATAACTGAATCAGTTTGGAGGGGAACTGACTTTCTGGTTTGTTCGGCAGCCAAGCTTCCACTTAATTCAGACCCACAATGGATTCATAGTACATATAGTTTTTTATTAGCAATATTGTCGTTTTCTATTGTATTTGGAGCATTCGCGTCAAATACAATTAGTGGGGCAATAAATGCAGTGCCTAAATCACAAATAGAAACAGCTCGATCATTTGGAATGACTAATAATCAAGTTTATTTAAAAATTATTATACCACAAATGTGGCTTTACGCTCTTCCAGGCCTATCTAATCTCTGGATGTTATTAATAAAATCTACTCCTCTATTATTTCTACTTGGTATTAACGATATTGTTTATTGGGCAAAGGAAATTGGTGGATCAAAAACTTCAATATTCAAATATCCACATCCAGATTGGCGTGTTTGGTACTTTCTTGGACTTCTAGTCTTTTATTTATTAGTAACAAAATTAAGTGAAATAGCATTTAAAAAAATATCAAATAAGATTAATCACGCAACCTAAAGAAAAAAATAAATGAGCTGCTTACAAACAATATCAGATTATGGTCTTAGGTCTCTTGGAATTGGCGAGAGACTGCTCCCAAAAACAGATATAACAATTTGTGAACAATTTGTCTTAATTGGCAGTGGTTTATTTTGGAATATCTATTTTGCAATTTTTGCTTTAAGCATTGGATTTATATCAGCAATATCAATCGCTATAATGAAAAATAGTTCAAATAGGTTTTTATCTCTCATTGGTAAATATTTTATATTTATATTCAGAGGATCACCTTTATTTATACAATTTTTTTGTGCTTATGAAATTTTTGTACTTTTTCCAAAAATTGGTATTGATTTAAATTTAATTTTTATAGAGGTAACCTTAGAAACAAGATGGCTGACAAGAGCATGGTTAGGAGCTTTGATAGTTCTTTATTTAAATACTACCGCCTATAGTGCAGAGATCTTTTATGAAGCCCTAAAATCAATTCCCAAAGCAGATATAGATGCAGCAAATTCACTTGGTCTTAGCAGTAAAAGCAAATTCATTAAGATAATCTATCCGAATATGCTTAGATTTTCTTGGCCCTCTTATACCAACGAAGCTATATTTCTGTTTCACGCAACATCTTTAGTTTTTTTCTCAGGCTTTCCTGCTTGGGGACAATCCGGAGACGCACTATATTATGCAAATTATTTTGCAGATAAAACTTTTAACCCATTCATTCCGTATCCAATTATTGCATTTTATTTTATACTACTAACATTAGTTATTATTGGTTTATTCGGAATTATAAATACAAAATTAAATAAACATCTCCCATCGGATTTAAAGAGTAAAACTCGCATTAAAATAAATTTTATACGATAAAAGATCGTTAATTATATTTTATACTATAACTCAAAGGCAGGGCTAAAGCACAAGAAGCTAGAGTATGGTTAGATTTCGATCATTTTCTTTAAGAATAAATGTGAACTAAAATTCTCTTCAATTTTTATATCTTTTTCTGATCATACTTACATTGGTTGGGGGACTAGGATTCGAACCTAGACTAAAGGATTCAGAGTCCTTTGTTCTACCGTTAAACTATCCCCCATCTTAATAAAAGAAATATTGATTTAGTTTTTTAATACTGGTCTTTTAATGGTATATATACGTTTATATATATAAGTATAAAGTATTTATTATATTTTTATTATTACAATTTATAAATATAACAATTATAGATCAAAATTGGATAAAAATGAGTACCATCAAACCACAATATTGGGCCCTTATATTAATATTATTGATAGTTCTTTGGATTGGCTCTGGTTTGCTATCAAATGCAAATGAAACCCAAAAACAGCTGATCACTTCAGAAGATGATACCAGTTTAAATGAGATCTTACCGTCAGTCAGATATGAAATAATGACATCAAGAAATTATTATTCTGATTTTAAAATTTTAGCAACAACAAAGGCTGAGAATAAAATAGAAATAAAGTCAGAAACTGATGGAATAATTTCAAGCATACCATATGCTAAGGGGACGTTTGTTGAAAAAGGTTCTATTATTTGTGAATTACAAATTAATGACAGGCAAGAGTTACTTAATTCTGCAGAATCTAAGTTAGAAGAAGCTGAAATAAGCTATTCATCTTCTGCTAAGTTAGTAAAAAATGGTTACGCCCCAGAAAATCAACTAATTAGCAAAAAAGTAGACCTGGAGCGAACAAAAGCTGAGTTCAAAAAAGCTAAAATTGAACTCGATAGAATAAAAATAAAAGCACCTTTTTCAGGAATAATAGATCACATTAATCCAAAAATTGGTGAATTGGTTACAAAAGGAAATATTTGTGCAAAATTAATTAATAATAATCCAATGTTAGTAATTGGAAATATATCCGAGAGGAATATTGATAAATTAAAAATTGGAATGTCTGTAGATATAAAATTAATCACAAATGAAGTTCTAAACGGTAAGATTAACTTTATATCCTCGTCAGCCGAACCTAATACAAGAACATTTTTAGTTGAAGCTATTGTAGATAACAAAGACCATAAAATAAAAGATGGGACTACAGCAGAAATTATTATTACAGTTAAAAGTGAATTGGCCCATAAATTTTCACCAGCAATATTATCATTAGATGATAACGGAACAACTGGAATAAAAACAATCAATGACAATAACCTAGTTGAATTTCATCCTGTTGATATAATTAATCTTGATGACAGCGGTGCTGTAGCAATAAATCTACCAAAGATATTAAAAGTAATTACTGTGGGTCAAGATTATGTGAATGTTGGACAAAAAGTAGCCCCTGTACAATACAATATCGAGCAAAATGAATAATATAATTTCAGCAATACTATCAAGGCCAAGAACCGTAATATCTTTATTACTAGCTCTAGTTATATGCGGTATCTATTCGTACATAACAATTCCAAAAGAAGCAAATCCTAATATTTCCGTTCCTGTGTTTTATATTTCTATTTCACAACCTGGAATCAGCTCACAAGATGCAGAAAAATTAATAATAAGACCAATGGAATCTAAGTTAAAAAGCTTAGAAGGCCTAAAAGAAATGACTAGCGTAGCAAGCGAAGGCTATGGAGCCATTATTCTCGAATTTGATATAAAGTCTGACATCGATACGGTTTTAGCGGAGATAAGAGCAAAAGTAGATCAAGCAAGGAGTGATCTGCCAGCCGATGCTAATGCACCCAATATATTAGAAACTAATTTTGCCCTAATACCATCAATGATTATTTCGTTATCAGGGGACATACCAGAACGAACCCTTTATCGGCATGCAAAAACATTAGAGGATGAAATAGAGAAGATATCAACAGTATTGAGAGTAGATCTTAACGGGATAAGAGATGAGCTAATTGAAGTCATTTTGGATACTACAAAAATAGAATCATATCAGTTAACTCCAGGTAATATTATAAATGCCGTAAACCAAAATAACTCCCTTATTTCAGCTGGTTCTATTGATAATAATAAGGGTAAATTTAATATAAAAGTCCCAGGGCTATTTAAAACTGCTGAAGATATTTATTCTATTCCAATAAAGAAACAAGGAAATATTATTGTTACTTTAAAGGATATAGCCACAATTAACAGAACCTTTAAGGATGCAACAAGTTTTAGTAGTTTTAATGGCAATAAGAATATTGCTTTAAATGTTCTTAAAAGAGTTGATGTAAATATCATAGATCATAATAAAAATATAAAAAAATCTGTCGAGAAGTACATCGAGAATTGGCCAGAATCAATCAAAGTTACCTATACTTTTGATGAATCAAAAACTATATTTGAAACGCTTAGCAATCTCCAGTCTTCAATTTTAACTGCAATTGCATTGGTAATGATTGTAGTAGTTTCGTTCCTGGGTTTAAGATCGGCTTTTTTAATTGGCATAGCAATTCCAATATCATTTTTGATAGGATTTTTTATTATCAATACTCTTGGTATGACGGTAAATATAATGGTTCTATTTGGACTTATAATAACCGTTGGTATGTTAGTTGACGGTGCAATTGTAATTATTGAATATGCAGATAAATTAATCAAAGAAGGAAAATCTAAAAAAGAATCTTACTTGTCAGCTTCACAAAGAATGTTTTGGCCTATAGCCTCTTCAACAGCCACTACACTTGCTGCCTTTGTACCAATGTTATTATGGCCTGGTGTAGCAGGGCAATTTATGAGTTATTTGCCTATTATGGTTATAATAGTATTATCCACAGCACTTGTTACAGCAATTATATTCCTTCCCGCTCTCGGTAGCATTCAATTCAAGAAAAAAGAGATAAAATCAGAAAAATATTTAGGTACATTCCAATTAAAATTTCTTAGTTTTTATCCAATTATGCTTAGAAAAATTATCAGAAAACCTATCACTGTTCTAGCTATAACATTCCTCTTAATTGCATCGATCTTTACTTTATTCATAAAATACAATAATGGAGTTGAATACTTTGTATCAGCAGAACCAGAGCAAGCTGTTGTTTTTATTTCCGCTAGAGGAAATTTATCAACTGCCGAAAGCAATACTCTATCCAAAGAAATAGAAAAAGAGATATTAAAAATAGAAGGCATTAAGCATTTCTTTATGACCGTTGGTACCAATAACTCTAACTCTGGAAACCCTGGAGATGTTCGAGATAAACCTGTTGATGCCATAGCTACTATATATTTAGAGTTAGAATCATACAACAAAAGAAGGTCTGCTGAAGAGATATTTAATGAAATAAGAAAAAATACAATAAAGCCAGGAACATACGTTGAAATTAGAAAAATAGAAGGAGGACCTCCTACTGGAAAAGATATTAGGTTAGAAATAATTTCCTCTAATTACCTAGCAGCAAAAGAAGCTACGGGTATTATAAAAGATTATTTTGCCACTTCTATTGAGGGTCTAATAGATATAGAAGATACAAGACCACTCCCTGGTTTAGAATGGCAAATTGAAGTAGATAGAGAGAAAGCGGGTAAATACAATACTAGCGTTGCATCTATCGGTCCAATCATCCAACTAGTAACTAATGGTGTATTAATTGGTAAATATATACCTGATGATTCAGATGATGAATTAGATATAAGAATTAGGATTCCTGAAAAAGAAAGAAATATTGATAATCTAGATCGATTAAAAATACAAACTTCTATTGGATCTGTTCCGTTGAGCAATTTTATAACCAGAAAAGCAAAAGAAGAAGTTTCCTCGATAACTAGAAAGGATGGTAAATATTTCTTTTCTGTTAAGGCTAATACAATCCGAGGAATCACAAGCGATAGTAAAATAGCAGAAATAAATAATTGGATAAAAACAGGTCAATGGCCAGAAGAAATTGAGTTTAAATTTCGAGGTGCCGATGAGGAGCAGAAGGAAGCTGGCGCATTTTTATCTAAAGCTGCCTTAGGAGCTATTGCTTTAATGTTTTTAATCTTAATTACACAATTCAATAGCTTTTATCAGACGATACTTACGCTATCAACAGTTATTCTCTCAATAGCAGGAGTTCTGCTTGGAATGCTAGTAACAGGGCAAACCTTTTCAATTATAATGACAGGCACAGGAATTGTTGCTTTAGCTGGGATAGTTGTTAATAATTCTATTGTATTTATTGATACGTATAATATCCATATAAAACAAGGAATCGATCAATTGGATGCGATTATAAAAACCGCCTCTGAAAGAATACGACCAATACTATTAACCACAATTACTACAATAATGGGCCTTATCCCAATGGCCACTCAAGTAAGCATTGATTTCATATCTAGAGATATACTAATCGGCGGGATAACAGCAGGATGGTGGGTTCAAATGTCTACTGCAATAATTTTTGGCCTTACTTTCTCAACAATATTAACTTTGATATTGTTACCGACAATGCTAGCCTTTCCAGTCATTATAAGGCAAAGATTTAAGATATCAAATTAATCATTTCCTGGAAGCATCAAAACTTGTCCTGGATAGATTAAATCTGGATTAATGATCTGATTATTATTTGCAAGAAATAAAACGGTGTATTCAATACCTGAACCATATACATCTCTTGCTATATTCCATAGATTATCTCCAGGTTTAATCAGAACCTTACCAGAGAAATTTTCATCTAAAGGGATTAAGGTGACTAATCGAGAAAAAGAAGTCGATGCTCTCGCAACAACAAAACTATCATCATCTAACTGATCTGCCCTTAATTCATAATCTCCTGGTATGATATTACTATCAAGGTTTAAGGTCCAATTTCCTTTACTATCAGAAAATGTTGTACCGATAAAATCATTATCTAAATATGCATTAACTTGAGACAAAGGGTCTGCGTTTCCTGAAACAATTACCCCGGTATCACTATAATCAACTGACTTTAAATTAATTATAGAATTGTCATCAATTATTTTTTCATTTAATAATTTAGTAGGCTTGCCTTGCTCTGTCATTAATATGATTTTATCTTCACTAACCAAGGAATCACTCCCATTAAGATCATTAGGCATAATAGTGACAATTTGCTTAGATATTAGTTCTTTATCATTTTCTCTAGACTTGGCCACTACGCTTAGATTTAGAATATCATCCGTTAGTTGACCTTCTCCAATAATTACAACCCATTCTCCTTCTAAATTAGCTTCACCTTTTCCTATAATTTCATTGTTATTTAAAATTGTTATTTCTGCATTAGACTCAGACCTACCAGCAATGACAGATACACTATTCGCATCAACTCTTACTATATCAAATGTTGGGAGAATATTTTCTTCAATAGTTACTTCAGTAGTTGCTTCGATATTTTCTTTAGTATTTGCTTCAGCAGTTTCTTTGCTGGCAATATTAATTAGATTCTTCTCATCAGTTGCCTGATCATCATTCTCAATATCTGCAATTATTAATTCTACTCTTTCAGAGGTTAACTCTAATGTATCAGTAGATTTATTTTGATATTGAAATATGGCTAAAATTATAATGACTACTAATATAATGATACCAAATATTAATTTATTGTATTTTTCCATGTGCAGAAGCCTATAAAATATTAAACAACAAGACATATTAATTTAATAATATTATTATATATTTGAATCTAGAATGATTCTTAAACCATTAGTATAGAGTATATGTATTATGTCTGAAAAAATAAAAGAAATCAAAACAATATGTGTTTATTGTAGTACCTTCAACAAGGATAACAAATTTAATCAAGAGATAGAAGCTTTAGCTAAGTTAATTTCAAAAAATAAAATAGCTACAGTATATGGCGGTGGAAACACCGGAATAATGGGTAAATTTGCTAGAACATTCATAGATAATGGTGGAGAAGTAACCGCCGTTATACCAGAATTTCTACATAGTAAAATTACACTGTTTGACGATATCTCAAAGGTAATTATTACTAAAACAATGCAAGAGCGCAAGAAAAAAATGTTTGAACTTTCAGATGCATTTATTGCACTACCAGGCGGTATTGGTACATTAGATGAACTTGTTGAAATTATGACCTGGTCGCAATTAAAGATTCATGATAAAGTTATTATAATTGCTAATTTTGATGGTTTCTGGAATCCTTTTATAAAGCTGCTAGAGCATTTAGAATCACAGACCTTTATAAGAGATCTAAAAGCAATCAATTACAAGGTGGCTAGCTCACCAGAAGAAATCATAGAATTAATCAAATAACTCTTATTCTGCGATACTTGAATTCAGAAGCTTGTAGGTAATAGAATCCATTAATGCTTGGAATGAAGCATCGACAATATTTGGCGAAACACCTATTGTAAACCATCTTTTTCCTGTTGAATCCCTAGATTCAACCAATACTCTTGTAACAGCTCCAGTTCCTCCCGATAAAACTCTCACTTTATAATCAAGAAGCTGCAAATCAACTATATATTTATTATACTTACCTAAGTCTTTTCTTAACGCACTATCTAAAGCATTAATAGGCCCATTACCTTCGCCAGAAGACATTGTTCTTTCTCCGTCAACTTCTAATTTTACAGTAGCCTCTGAAACAGTTATTAACTCGCCAATAGCATTTGTTCTTCTTTCAACCATTATTCTAAAGCTTTCAACCTTAAAATATTCTTTAACTTTACCAAAAGTATTCCTTGCTAATAATTCAAAAGAAGCTTCCGCGCTTGCATAAGTATAACCATTAGCCTCTCGTTCTTTCACTATTTCAAGTAATTTTAAAATTCTTGGATCATTATTTTTAACATCTATTTTTAATCTTTTTAATACCGATATTATATTTGATTTACCTCCTTGATCAGAAACTAATAATTTTCTTTTATTGCCAACAAGAACAGGGTCAATATGTTCATACGTCCTTGGATCTTTAATAATTGCAGAAGCATGAATACCAGCTTTTGTTGCAAAAGCAGTTTCTCCAACATAAGGAGCCTGTGTTATAGGCGATCTATTCAATATATCATCTATGATTAAGCTAATTTTTTTTAAATTCTTAAGCTCATTTTGTTTAATTGATACTTCAAAAAACTCATTAAAACTTTTTTTTAAAATAAGAGTTGGAATAATTGTAACTAAATCCGCATTACCGCATCTTTCTCCTATACCATTCATTGTTCCTTGAATATGCCTAACGCCAGCTCTTACAGCAGAAAGACTATTAGCAACAGCATTTCCTGTATCATTATGAGCATGGATACCAAGAAAACCTCCTGGTACAATTTTGCATACATCTTCTACTATCTTAGTTATTTCATGAGGTAACGTTCCACCATTAGTATCGCATAATACAATCCATCTAGCACCTGAATCATAGGCACTTTTTACACATTGTAATGCATATTCACTATTGCTTTTATAGCCATCAAAAAAATGTTCACAATCAACCATGACCATTTTTTTTCTATTTTTTGCTTCCACAACCGATTCTTGAATTGAATCTAAATTTTCCTGTAGAGTGCAACCCAAGGCAGTTTTAACATGAAAATCCCAACTTTTAGCAACAAAACATATACTTTGCGTATCAAATGATAATAAAGATTGTAATCCCGTATCATTAGAAATAGATCTACCTGGTCTTTTTATCATACCAAATGAAACAAATTTTGCTTTTTTTAATTTTGGAGGATTAAGAAAAAAATCAGTATCAATCAGATTTGCACCAGGATACCCACCTTCAATATAATCTAAACCTAGTTGATCCAGAACGTTACAAATATTATTCTTATCATCCAACGTGAAATCTATACCTGGGGTCTGATTACCGTCTCTAAGAGTAGTATCAAATAAATATATTTTTTCTTTACTCATCAAAGAACTTCCCAAGTAGTTTTATCTTTATTGTCATTCAATTTAATTCCTTTGGCTATTAAATTATCTCTAATTTTATCAGATTGTGCAAAATCTTTATTCTTTCTTGCTTCTTCCCGTTCTGTAATAAGCATCTCTATTTGATTAACATCAATATTACTGGCTGACGGTATCCAATTTTTCCAATCCTTCTTACCAATCTTTAGTAGACCAAGAAAATTACCACATAGCCTTAAGTCATCATAGTTTCCCTCCTTATAAAACTCATGAAGCTTAGATATAGCCAAAGGGCTATTCAAGTCATCGCAAAGAGATTCAATAAATTCATACGGAATATTATTTTCATCAAATATTTTTTGATCCTCCGTCACATCATACCATTTATTTAATATCAACCAAGATTCTTTTAAACTTGTTTCAGTCCAATCAATTGGTTGCCTATAATGAGTACGCAACATATTAAATCTAATAACTTCACTTGGCCATTTATTTAATAATTCTTTTATTTTCAGAATATTGCCCAAAGATTTAGACATTTTCTTTCCTTCAATATTCAATATTCCGTTATGAATAAAAAAATTAGCCATTTTATCGTTTTTATGAAAACAACAAGATTGAGAAATCTCATTCTCATGGTGAGGAAAAATCAGATCGATGCCACCTCCATGAATATCAAAATGTGAACCAAAATATTTTGTTGACATTGCTGAGCATTCTAAGTGCCACCCTGGCCTACCATATCCCCAAGGACTCATCCAACCAGGCTCAATCTCTGAACTTGGCTTCCACAAAACAAAATCTAAAGGATGTCTTTTATAAGTAGCAACCTCAATACGAGAACCCGAAATCATTTCTTTTAATGTTCTATTTGTTAATTTTCCATAATTTTTATAAGAGGTAACATCAAATAAAACATGATTCTCAGACACATAAGCATTTTTAGATTTAATTAATGCTAAAATAATCTCCTGCATCTCAGAAATATTTTCTGTTGCCTTAGGTTCAAAATCTGGATTGAGGCACCCTAGAGAAAAAATATCTTCATGAAAAGACTTTATAACACCAGCTGTTATTTTATTAATCGCATCGTTAATGAATATATTTGGATATTCGGCATAAGCCCTATTATTAATTTTATCATCAACATCTGTAATATTTCTTATGTAAGTTACATTATCCTTACCAAATATATTATTTAAAATCCTATACAAAAGATCAAAGACTATAACTGGACGGGCATTGCCAATATGGGCTAAATCATAAACCGTTGGTCCACAGACGTAGAGCCGAATGTCTTCTTTATCGATAGGGACAAATAGCTCCTTTGTTTTAGACAATGTATTATAAAGTTTTAATTCCACTATAATTTACCTGTAAATATAACTTTTTCTATGAACATGTGTTATTTAAATTATCCAATATCACTAAGCAAGGTTTTTGAGATATTTTCTAAAGTACGCTTAAAACTATCATAATTTCCTGTAGCTCTAACAAAAACTAATGAACCTTCAATAGTAATTATTGCTTCTTCTGCAATAATCTTTGCATTGTCTTCATTCACACCTCTATCCATAAATATTCTGGCTAGTGAATCTATCCAATACAATATTGCTGAATGAATTTCTTTAGAGAAAAATTTCTTACTGCCTCCGATAGCAAAAACATCTATTAAACATGATCTTCTGCCACTTTTATAGAATAAATCAATACCCGATACCATAGCTTTAATTTTTTCTTCAAATGTAACGTCAGCGGCTAATGGTGACAAAACTAATCTTGTAAAATCTTTACTAATTCTATCGTAAACAGCTCTTGCCATCTCCTCTTTCCCACCAGGAAAGTGATAATACAAACTTGCTCTACCTAAACCTGTATTTTTTGAAAGTATGGTTAAACTAGAACCATCATAACCCTCATTGCAAAAAATATTTACAAGATCATCAACTAAGTCTCTATATGAAGTTATTTTTACCATATTTTAATCCAATTTAGAACGACCGTTCGATTATAGTATGATATATTGAGTTATACAAGATAGATTTAATTTTTAATAAAATTTATTAAAAAGTATCAATATTTACGTTTAAACGTTTCGCAGTTCTTATTAAGCCAATAAATGGTAAAAATGTAGATAGATTAGGGCCATGATCTTGACCTGTTAACGCTATTCTAAGAGGAAAAAATAAATCTCTACCTTTCAGCCCAGTTTTTTCAGAAATTTTATTAGTCCACGCCTTCCAAGTCTTCTCATCCCAAGGCTCGGGAGGTAATAATTCTAAAGCAACTTTACAGACACCGTCATTAACGTCAAATATTCCATCTCTAACATCAAATATTCCATCATTAACAGCAATATCCCACCAATATTTAGCTTCTGAAATCCTTGTTAGGTTTGGCCTAACTGCATCCCAAAATAAATCTTCACCTCCTACGTTCAAATCTTCTAATTGTCTTTTCACAGACGCATAAGATCTACCTTGTAATATTTTAGCATTAATTATTTCCAGATCATTAAAATTAAATCTAGCTGGAGATCTTGAAATATCTTTAAAATTGAAGCTTTTTATTAAATCATCTACTGTATTAAAAGCTTCAACAGACTTAGAGGTTCCTATCCTAGCACAATAATTGGTTACAGTTATGCTTTCTATTTTATCTCCCCTTATATCTTTAATCGATTTCGATCCAGTTCTTTTGGATAACCTGCTTCCATCAGAAGCAACCATTAAACTATGATGTCCAAATATTGGTATCTCAGATTTCAAAGCTTTGTATAGCTGTATCTGAGATGCAGTATTAGAAACATGATCCTCTCCACGTATAACATGTGTTATAGACTTATCGATATCGTCAACAACGCTTGGTAATGTGTAGAGGTAAGTCCCGTCTTCTCTTATTAGAATAGGATCAGACAAACTTGAGCAGTCTATTCTCTGTTCACCCCGTATCAAATCATTCCAATTAATTACCACTCTATCTAACTTGAATCTCCAGTGAGGCTTCTTACCATCTAATATAAGCTCTTCATGCTGTTTTTGAGTTAACGATAATGCAGAACGATCATAAACTGGGGGTTTTCCTTGAGATAAGTTTAACTTTCTCTTCCTTTGAAGTTCCTCATCAGACTCATAACAAGGATACAATAAACCAATTTTTTTCAACATATTTGCTGCTTCATCGTATTTATCAGACCTATCAGACTGACGTATCAAATCGTTGTATTTAATACCTAACCAATCTAAATCTTCAATAATAGCATTATCAAATTCTTTCTTAGACCTCTCAATATCAGTATCATCTATTCTTAATAACATTTCTCCGTCTATTGATTTTATAAATAAATAATTTAAAACAACAGTTCTAGCATTGCCTATATGCAAATATCCAGTTGGGCTTGGAGCAAAGCGTAATTTATTTTTCATTTTCTATACTACCAGCCTCTAGAGTGTCACGATAATTATTTGTAATGGGGTACCTTCTATCTCTTCCAAAATTCTTTAGAGATATTTTTACACCTGGGGGCGCTTGTCTTCTCTTATATTCGGAAATATATAATAAATTTTGTATACGACACACAAGATCATACTCAAATCCATCTTTAACTAACTCCTCAACAGATAGATCGTCTTCAATAAGACCGATTAACAGCCTGTCAAGAATATCATATGGAGGAAGGCTATCTTGGTCTGATTGATTTTCTCTTAATTCCGCGGTTGGGGCCTTAGATATAATTCTTTCTGGAATAATAACTCCGGAAGAACCTAAGCAATTATTAGGTACTTTTTTATTTCTCATAACAGCCAGGCTGTATACTTCTGTTTTGTAGATATCTTTCAGTGGGTTAAACGCACCAGACATATCACCGTAAAGAGTTGCGTATCCAACTGCCATTTCTGATTTATTCCCTGTTGTTATCAATAGAGAATTAAACTTATTTGAAATTGCCATTAAAATAACACCTCTTGACCTTGATTGAATATTCTCTTCTGTGATATCTTTTTTTTGACCTAAAAATAGCGTTTCAAGGGAACTTTCAAACTTAGATGTTATTTCTGAGATACCTACTTCGTCTAACTTTATTTTTAATTTACCACCACATTCAATCGCATCTTCTCTGCTCTCATCACTGGTATACTTTGATGGCAACATAATGCATCTAACGTTTTCATTACCAAGTGCATCCACTGCAATAGCCGCAACTAAGGCAGAATCAATGCCTCCAGACAATCCTATCAATACATCCTTAAACCCATTCTTTAAAACGTAATCTTTTAACCCCAGAACGGAAGCTTGATACATAAGAGTAAGGTTATCTTCCTCTGCGGTTATAATATCATCATTACAAACCCATTTATTTTCTTTTTTAAACCAATTTGTATGTATTATCATTTCTGAAAAACTTGGCAATTGAACCGGTATTGAATAATCTGAGTTCACAACAAATGAAGCTCCATCAAAAACTAATTCGTCCTGACCGCCAACTTGATTTAAATATACTAATGGTTGCCCTGTCTCAACAACTCTTGCCATCACGTGATTCAATCTAACATGATTTTTTGCTTTATTATATGGAGAGCCATTAGGAACGATAATAATTTCTGATCCAGTTTCTGCCAAACATTCAGTTACATCATCGAACCAAATATCTTCACATATAGCAAATCCAATTCTAACCCCTCT
>JABIEF010000028.1 GCA_018651345.1 Rhodobiaceae bacterium | reverse complement strand
GGTCAAATAATTTATTACTTGACATGTAGGGTAAGTTATTACTATCAATGGTTTCTTATTTGTCGCGGGGTGGAGCAGTCCGGTAGCTCGTCAGGCTCATAACCTGAAGGTCGTAGGTTCGAATCCTACCCCCGCAACCAATATTTACAGTGACTTATAGAGTCTCCGACTACTTCCTAAGAAATAATACGTGAAGCCAATTCATTTAAATTAGAACACCCAAGAAGAGCTACATTCCTATCAATCTCCTCAGAAAGCAAATTAATTACGTGAGTCACTCCCGCTTCTTCGTAAAGTGCAGCTCCATAAAGAAAAGGCCGTCCAACAAAAATAAAGTCTGCACCAACCGCCAATGCTTTAATAATATCAGTACCACGACGAATACCGCCATCAAAAAGTACAGCCATATTACCTTTTTCAGCTGCTATACTAGCAAGCACTTTCAAAGGGGCGACTGCAGTATCGAGTTGTCTGCCACCATGATTTGATACAAAAATGCCATCAAGACCGATAGAATTCCCAATTTTTGCGTCCTCAGCAGATAACACTCCTTTAATCATGAGTCTGCCCTTCCACCGTTCTCGTAACCATTGTATATCTTCCCAATTAAGACCATCGCGAACATGTTTACGTTGAGATGCGCCTAGTGAAATAATTGGAATGCCACGTGTAGGCCCATAGTTTTCAATATGTGGAAGTCCGGATGATAATAATGTACGGAAAAAAGTTTTAATTAACCAACTTGGATGCGTCAGTGCATCAACAGCCATATTAAAGTTAGGGCGAATAGGATATTCAAAACCTTTGCGTAAAGTTGCAGCTCTGTTTCCCGGGACCGGCACATCAACGGTAATGACTAAATTTCTGATTCCAGCATTCCAAATACGATCTGTTAATATACCTATTGAGCAGCGATCGGCGTCAACATATGCCTGAAACCATACTTCAGGATTTACGGCAGTTATTTTTTCTATCGGCACTAATGCACTACCGCTGACAACAAAAGGAATATTTTCTTTCTTAGCTGCCCGAGCAAAATTTAAATCAGCTTCAAATCCAAACATCGCACTCGCACCCATTGGAGCAATGCCAAATGGAGCGCTATAATTTTTATTAAAAAGGCTATGGCGAATTGTCCGATTGGAAACATTATTTAAAACCCTGGGTTGCAACCAGATATCATTAAAGGCATCACGATTAGCGTTGCGAGATAAATTATCCTCCACTCCAACCGATCCAAATTCCCATAACGCTTGAGGCAAATAAGATTGGGCTAAGGGATCGAGATCCTCCAAAGACTTAACATTTTTGATCTTATGTAAAATAGACAGTTTCCTTCTCTTGATATCAATATTTTATAGGAGGCAGTCTATCTGAAATACTGCATTATATAAAGCGCTTAAAACAAACATTTTAGATACTTTCCTAATCAATTAATTAATTTTGCTCAAATTATATAATTAATCTTATAACGATGATTTTTTTTCAATACAGCCAATTAATTAGTTATAAATTGACTCTAATAAATGCAATCTATATCGTTCAATAAAATTCATTGGTTTTGTAGATTGTAATAATACGATCTTATGATGGGAATACGGTGAGAAGTTTATTAATTCCGTAGCTGCCCCCGCAACTGTAATTAGTTAATCTTAACTATAAGCCAGATACCAGCTGATGATTTTATAAGAAGTTAATAAAAACACGGAGGGTGAAATTATGAATAGTATAATTAACATAACTAGAGACCGAAAATATTTGGTTTTATCAGACAGATACTTATCAGCAGCGATTGGTATTTTGTTTGGTTCGGTTTTAATTTTTGGGGCTGGCTTTTCTCATTCTGAGATCATTCATAATGCAGCTCACGATGTTCGGCATTCCATAACATTTCCTTGTCATTAAATCTAGAAATATGATACAGAAATTATTAATTAGCAGTCTTGTGACTGGCTTTATTGTTGGTATTTTAATTACTTTTTTTCATCTATTGTTAATTCAACCGATGATTGATCAAGCTGAATTTTATGAATCATTGTCTTCTGTAGAGACGATAAACATACATGAAGACCATCATCATAATGAAGAAGTTCATCACCATAATGAAGAAGTAGGTGCTCATATATTTGGCTATGATCTGGAGAGAGCTATTTTTTCATTTATTGCTAATATACTAATAGCAACGGGTTTTAGCTTTTTCTTTGCCTCTGCCCTTACGTTAATAAATTATAGTTTGAGTTATAAACGCATACTTTTAATAGGTTTTTTTGGTTTTTTAAGTTTTTGTCTATTGCCTTCAATTAGTATATCTCCTCAGCCACCAGGAACCTTACAAGCAGATATAATGTTACGGCAATTTCTTTGGCTTCTAACGGCATCTTTTTCTGTTATTGGATTGGGGTTGTTTGCTTATAAGAAAGAAATTAAATGGAGAATAATTAATTTCGTTATCTTAATAATTCCCCATATAGTGACTATATTACTTATAAAGGTTAGCCCGGTTAATAGCTTACCTTCTGACTTTGTATTTAAGTTTATTTTTTCTACTATAGCTTCTGGAGCAGTTCTATGGTTAATGTTATCAGTAGCGATGGGTTATTTTTATAAAAAAGTATAAATATTTTATTCAAGGAATTTGAATTATGTTTGGCACTGGTTTTGAACCAATTTATTTGTATTTATTGCTTATATTAATCTTTGTTATATCAGGAATCGTTAAAGGTGTTACAGGGATTGGATTGCCTTTAACTTCTCTGGCTATTTTAACGACCTTTATCTCGCCATTGCATGCGATCGGACTGAATGTAATTCCAGTAATCATGGCTAATATTTTACAATTCTCTACCGCTAAAAGTCCAAAGGCTATCGCTAAGAAATATAAAATATTTGCTATATTTATGTTTATAGGTGTTTCTTGTACTTCATTTTTAACAGCTTCACTTAGTGATCAGACATTAAAATTACTTATCGGATGTATGGTTTTAATTTTTGCATTTGATAATTTATTCAGAAAATCATGGTCCTTTGATATTAGAAACGATAAATATTGGCAAATTTTTATGGGCAGTATTTCTGGTATAATTGGAGGATTAACTTCTATATGGGGTGTTCCAATTATCATGTATCTAATTTTAAGAAAAACCGATAAAGAGGAATTTGTTGATACTACGGGGTTTTTATTTTTAGTTGCAGTAATACCTGCAACAATTGGATATATTAGCACGGGAATATTAATTACAGAATACATTCCGGTGGCTATTGTTTGTGGGATAGCTGCACTTATTGGTATGCGGATCGGCAGGGAAATTAGGAAAAGAATTGTTGCGGAAACCTTTAAAAAAATACTCTTGCTGCTATTCATTGCAATAGGTATTAAGTTAATTACGAATGCGTTCACAGGGGTGTTATGAATTTATTGAATCATCTAAACATAAATTGGCAATGTAAGCATACTTGGAAAAGAGCAAGCTATAATACTCTTTGGTGCTTAATTGGATGTTCAATTGGAGATTTTGGAACCATAGCATTTTTTCAGTTCACAAATGCAAGTGCGCCAGTCACAATCATTATGTTATTAGCTATTTTTAATGGGCTTGTGACTTCAATTTTATTGGAAACAATAATATTGAGTAGGCAAATGAATCTTACGTCAGCTTTCCAAGTTGCGATTAAGATGTCTCTTATATCTATGATATCTATGGAGATTGCAATGAATCTAACTGATGTATTGTTAACGGGAGGAGCTATGCTAACATTAGGAATTATACCGATTATGTTGCTAGCAGGGTTTATAACGCCACTACCATATAATTATTATAAATTGAAGGTATTTAACAAAGCTTGTCATTAAATTTTCTTAATCTGTTTTATCCATAGTTACCATAGATAAGTCATATGGATTTATTTTATTTACACACTCTCCTCACCCTTTTTTAATTTCATTCGATGCTTATATATTAATTGTAACCTATTATTATTATTTATTAGAGGAATTGAATGAAAAAATTATTATGTTTCTGTGTATTATTTTTAGTAAGTATACATATCCCAAATGCCTATTCAGCTGAACGTATTGTTGAAATGCTTAATAAACGTGAGGATGGTCAAAAAATGGTATATTCACAGGATATCGTTAATATAGATATTAATGATACAGTAAAATGGATGCCAACATCAAAAGGACACAACGTACATTTTGTATCAGTTCCGGGAAGCTTAGAAATTCCAAAGAAGAGTAAAGTTAATAAAGAATATTCTTACACATTTAACCAGCCGGGGATCTACCTTTACCAGTGCACGCCCCACAGAAGTATGGGCATGATTGGCTTGGTAATTGTTGGTGAAGATACATCTAATATTAATGAAATTGCTAGCAGCAAGGTTGTAGGAATGAGCAAAAAGAAATTAGCTAAATTGATTGAAAGCATTGATTATTAATATTAATGCCATGATTTAATAGTCAAAAAAAGTTCCCATATTACTAGAAGTAATAAAAGATTTTAAGCCATGAAAACGAATATTACTGCAAATATATTAAAGTGGTTGGGAACTTTAGTTCTGATGGTAGGGGCGGCTATAAACTCACTTGAGATATACCCTCTAGGTATTATGATAATGGTAATAGGGGGGATTCTCTGGTGTATTGTTGGTATTTTATGGAAAGAATTATCGCTGATCATTACAAATGTAATACTAGCATTGATAAGTGTGATTGGCGTTTGCTATACAATGGGATATTTCAATTAAAGTTAATAAATAAATTTACTTATTAAGGACTGTAAGGCATTAATAACCCTATTTATTTTTAGTAGATCACATTGAAGATAATAACTTTATATTCCAATTAGTAGAATTAATAACTAAATAATAATACTATTTTATTGTAGAGAAAATTGCTTAACTTTATCAAATTTAAAATGATCTGCAATATCTCTCTTTGCGTAGTAAACTTCTTCTATAGTACCATCTTCATTAATTAAGATATCCGTTACTGCAATATTAAGATGACCTTTGATTGTTAAAGGGATATAGCCTTTAATGAGAGCTGGAAGTATTTTATGAGCTTTAAATAGCATAGCAGCTATTAATTTTATAAAAGATCTCTCAACTCCATACTTTTTAAAATATGTAAAATCTTTATCCGCCAGAATAGTGAAGGGAAGATCATTATGCCTATCCATATATAATTTTAAATTATCAACGGGTGAGTGAAATATTCCAACATGCTTAAAATTTTCGCCAAATTCATGAAATCTTTTATTAAACTCATTTAGCCTGAGGTTACAAAAACTGCAACCTGCTATTCTATAAAATGTAAGAAGGACTCTGCTTCCTTTTGTTTCTGACAAATTAAAAATAGAACCATCGGCTTGAGGTAGGGATATTTCTCCTATTTTGTCACCTTTTGATAGTCTCATTAATTTCCATTTCTTTTTTTATTTTATTTAAGCTATTATATATACCGCACAACGTTGATTATTTGGATACTTAAAAGTACTATATTATCAACTGTAAATAAAGTTTAAAGTTAGCTAAAGGGATAGAGAAATGGAGCCAAAAAATCTAATATTTATCATGGCAGATGAACACAATAGTAATTTCCTGGGTGTTACTGGAAATAAGTATATAAAAACTCCTAATTTAGATAGTTTGGCGAGGGATGGGGTATTATTTAATAATGCTTATACACCTTCTCCCCTATGTGTTCCTGCAAGAGCTGCAATGGCAACTGGGCAACACGTACACAATATATCTTATTGGGATGGAGCCCATGCATATGATGGAAAAATAAAAGGTTGGGCTCATGAATTGAGAGATAAAAACTATAATGTCACTTCCATTGGTAAATTACATTATAAGAATTGGGATGTTGATACGGGATTTACAGAGACAATTGAACCAATGCATTTAAAAGATGGTCTAGGTGATTTATTTGGACTATTAAGAGAAGAAATGCCGCCAAAGTTAGCTTGTAAAAGGCTTTCAGAAGAGTTAGGAAGAGGAGATTGTGAGTATTTAGAATATGACAGAACAATTACAAAAAAAGCCTGTAGTTGGTTAGAGAATATTGTAAAAAATCCAACAGAGAAGCCTTGGGTTTTATTTATCTCATATGTTTCTCCTCACTACCCATTGATTGCTCCTCCAGAATTTTATGATCTATATGATGATATTGATCTACCCATTCCAGAATATGTTGATAAGAATAGTGAGAAATTACATTCTTGGATTAAGGGTATTAGAAAGGGGTGGCCTTATGATGATTATATGGATGATGATAAGAGAAAGGTTGCTATACAAGCCTATTACGGTATGTGTAGTTTTATGGACTCAAATGTTGGTAAGGTTTTAGGTAAATTAAAAGACTTAGGATTATATCAAGATACAATGAAAATTTATGCAAGTGACCATGGAGAGTGTCTTGGTAATAGGGGATTATGGGGAAAAATGACTATGTATCAAGATGCGTCATCGATACCAATGATTATTGCAGGTCCAGAGATTAATAGTAATGAGATATGTGAAACTCCAACAACATTATTAGATATATATCCGACTATTTTCGATTGTCTTAATATTAATTTAAATACTGAAAAATCTAATTTACCAGGGAAGTCTTTAATAGAGATATCTAAAAATGACTATGATAATAGAAGATGGGTTCTTAGTGAATATCATGGAGCTGGATCTGCTGGTGGAGCGTATATGTTAAGAGAAGGCGATTATAAATATATATATTATGTAGAACATGAATGTGAATTATATAATATTAAAAATGATCCTGATGAACATAATAATATTGCCTTAAATAAGGAGTATAAATATTTGGTAGAAGAATATGATTCAAGGTTGAGATCAATTCTTAATCCAGAAGAAGTTGATTTGAGGGCTAGGGCAGATCAAAAAGCTATGCTCGATAGTGTTGGTGGATTAGATTTTGTATTAAATAGGGGTAGTTATGCTGGTACTCCAGTTGGTTCGTAATAAATAAGGAAAAGTATAAATGCTTATAGAATTAACAATCGGCAACTTTAATGCTTAAATTGAATCACGTACCGAATAATGGCAGTGCAATGCTTGCTATATTTTGTGACTTATCTGATGAAGATAAGAAAGATTTCCGACCGTGGCTTGCAGAGGATATGTTCCCAGCACGCCTAAATATTGGATTTACTAATTGTGCAAGTTTTAGCCTAATAGAGGGAAATGGATCTGAATTTGTAACATTATATGAGACCCCAAGTCTTGGGCATTTATATAATACTCCATATCAAGAGCTACGGCAGAAAAGAACACCTAGAGACGCTGAGTACCATAAGAAATTTCAAAATCCTGAGCGTTACACACTTACTTGGGTGGGCCCGGAGATATCTCAAAAAAAATCTGGTTTTGCGCCATATATAAGTATTGAAAGATTTGATATAAAGGATAATTTGATTGGAGAATTTAATTCATGGTTTGTCAGCACTTATATTCCAACCATGCTGAATTCTAAAAATAGGATAAGTCTAAGACGTTATATGTCTGTAGAAGGTCCGCATAAAAATTTTGTTATACAAGAATTTACAGATTCTGAAATATTAACTAATAATAAACCTTCAATCCTAAAAAACTCATCTGAGATCAGTATTTCAGGGATTTATAAAAGAATTATTCAAAGTCCATAAAAAAATGTATATTCATTATTTCAACTTTGTGAATACTGAGAAGCACAGCGAACAGCTCTTTTATAATGAGAATGGAAAGTTAAATTCCAAATATAAATTTTCCATTAAGTGGTGCGCCGGGGAGGATTCGAACCCCCGACCCCTTGATTCGTAGTCAAGTACTCTATCCAACTGAGCTACCGGCGCACATAAAAAATATACAAATAATCAATAATTATTAAATGTCTTATCATAAACTGGCAAGTAAAGATTTATAAATAATACTAATATGAATTTAATTTTTTATTCATAGCCTATTAAAAAAGTATTTATAGATTTATCTGTTTGAATTTTATTACCTTTAATCTATAAACAACTATAATTTAATCGTAGTAATTTAACTTAAGTAAAAATATGAGTAAACCAACTAGAAGAATTGTTACAGGTCATGACAAAGCAGGAAAAGGGATAATTATATCCGATAGCCATGCTAAAAATATTATGAAAAAATCTTCGAGACCTGGTGTTAGTTTAACAAATATATGGCAAACTAATGAATTTCCAAACAAGCCAAGTAATAGTAAGGACGCAGATCAAGAATTTATCATGTTTCCTGAATCTAAGGGGACTGTTTTAAGGGTATCTGAATTTGAACCTCAAGAAGATGGCAAGCAAGCCATAGATGGTAAAAGTTATTTTGCAGATTTAGGTGTTGGTGAGACCTCCATAGTAAGCGATAGGCATCCATTCATGCATCGTTCTGAGACAATAGATTATGCAATTATTCTTGAAGGTGAAATAACATTATTGCTAGACGATAATGAGGTTGATTTAAAAGCAGGTGATATAGTTGTCCAACAAGGAACTAGTCATGCCTGGGTCAATAAAGGTGATAAAATTTGTAGGGTAGCATTCATATTGATGGGCGCAATAATCGAAACAATTAGTGATAATTAATTGTGCGATGAATTTGATAGAACAATAATTGATAGCAAAGGAAGATTTAAGCAGTTTTAATCTTAAAATAACTGCTTATTACTCTTATGAAATAAATAACCTATGTTCAATCCAGATAAATTTCAATGGCGAATTTTTAATCCTCAAGAAGGAGTACCTGAATATGTCTGTAACTGGCTGTTGGATGGCCAATCTTTAACTGCAAAGCTCAGAGATAAGTATAAAGACTTCAAAGTTAATGTTATGTCTCAAGAACAGGATAATCCGTATGATTGTGAATTAAAGCTACTTGAAGCTACTAGCAATCAAACTTTTATTGTTAGGGAAGTCGAGCTAATTGGATCTCAAGTTCCCGTTGTTATTGCTCGTTCATTAATTCCTTTAACACAAGATACAAATGAAATTTTAAAAATTGGAGCTAAACCATTAGGAGAAATCTTATTTAATGATCCAGAGATTAAACGTGGCCATCTTGAAGTTGGGAGCTTCAATGAATCATGGGCTAGACGTTCAACTTTTAAAATTGGGAAAACCAAATTACTCGTTTCTGAAATTTTTTTGGAGTCACTTTATGCGTGATAATTTATTGAATAATCATTTTTTCCAGCTATCATTATTTGTCTTCCACAGTACTTTCTGGGATAATTTATAGTATTTTTTAAAATTATTATAGACACTATTAATTTTAAATATTATAATTACCTTTAATAGTCAGTTGAAACATTTTACTAAGAATATTGTTTCGAGGCATCACATGGGATTTATAGTGAGTGTCAATTAAATATATTTATCATTAAATATCATTAGAATTTGATAGTATGCGTTCTATTCGTTTGCTTGATATTTTTATTGTTATTAATATAAACGTTAAAAGAAAGTGAGAAAGTTAAAATAAAATGAGTGGTACGACATTGAATTTGTTTATCGCATTTTTTTGTTTAGTAGCAAATGGGTTTTATGTAGCTGCTGAATTTGCTATAGTAAAAACAAAACCCCTAAGAATATCGCAATTAGCATCCGAAGATAAATTTGGTGCAAAACTCTCAGCATATATACTGAAATATCAAGAAAGCTACTTAGCCTGTTGCCAGCTTGGCATAACAATGGCATCTCTTGGATTGGGTTGGGTTGGAGAGCCAACTGTTGCTGCATTACTTGAGCCTGTCCTGCACCATGTATTACCACCTGAGTTAATTCATCTCGTAGCTTTTCTGATTGGTTTTGTTGTATTTTCTTCACTGCATATTGTAGTTGGAGAGCAGGTTCCAAAAATATATGCAATCAGAAACCCAGAAATTGTAATGGTTTGGTGTGCTTATCCTTTGTATATCAGTTACCTTATAGCTTATCCTTTAAACAAAATACTAAAAGCTACTTCAAGTGGCATATTAAGTGGTTTGGGTGTGAAAGACTCTACGTATGAAGATATATTTACACACGAAGAGATAAAGGGGTTGGTTGATATATCCGTGAAACATGGAGAAATGAACGAACAACAAGCCCAAATGCTCTACAACCTCTTTAACTTTGACGAGCGCCTTGTTGAGGACGTGATGATCTCTTCAGGACAATGTCATTCTTTAATGTTAAGCGGAGATAATGCTAAGAATAAAGATATAATAAGAGAAACTCAGCATTCAAGATTTCCTCTTTTAGACAAAGATAATAAATTAGTGGGGGTTATCATTGTTAAAGATATGATTGATGCACTGCTAAACGGAGCAGAAGAACCTTGGAATGATTTAGGAAAATTTGCAAGAGAGCCTATGATTGTACCAGAAACTTCTAAGATAAAGGATTTGTTTGATCGAATGAGGGTGGAAAGAAGTCACATAGCATTTATGATAGATGAATATGGTTCTTTTGCCGGTCTTGTATCAATGGAAGATTTGCTTGAGGAGCTCGTTGGAGAAATTGCGGATGAAACAGATGATCTTGAAAGTGAATTCCATATCACCAAGAATGATGACCATTGGATAGCTCATGGCTTAGCCCCTTTAGTAGACGTTGAAAGGGTTGTGGGTTATGAATCGGAAGAAGACGGTAACGCTAATACATTATCAGGATTGATAATGAATAAATTAGGTCAATTGCCCCAAGTAGGCGACTATATTGAAGATTCCGGGTTCAAATTTACTGTTGAAGAGATTAAAGATCATAGGGTTGAAAAAATTCTAATTGAAAAAATTTAATTTCTTTAAGTGTAATTGAATTTAAAATTATCTGAAATCTGCTTAAATTAAATAATGTAAGATTAATCAAATATGATATAATCTTACATTATTACAGATAGATATATTTTATATTAATGTTTATCTTATGAGTACAATAGTTAGCTAGTTGTTTTTTCTTTCTTAGATTTTTTATCAGAATTCTTCTTATTGGTTTTAGATTTTTTATCAGAATCCTTCTTATTGGTTTTAGATTTTATATCAGAATCCTTCTCTTTTTCCTTAGATTCCTTATTTAACGATTTTGTAATTTCTTTTTCGGCTTTTTTTATTTTTTTATCCTGCTCTTTATTTATTTTTTCTAAGAATTTATTTTTTTGCTTTTCTGCATTATCCATTGCACGTGCTGCAGACAAAATAAGTTTATCATTCCCAGTTTCTTCTGCTTTTAATAACAAGGATTGCGCTTTCTCATAAAACTTTGTTTCTGTTTCATAGGCTTTTACAAGAGAGTTTATTTGTTTTTTATTATAATTATTACCAATGATATCAATTAAATCAGAGGAGCTTAAAGCTAACAAATTTCCTTTCTTATAAACATTCTTTAAATTGTTATCCAGTGCAGCAACTTGATCCTCCGTTAATAAATTTAATTGACTTTTTAACAAGCTAAGCTCTTCGTTGTAGGTATTGTTTAAATCGCTAACCTGATTATTAAGAAATTCTAACGCAGATAGACTCTCGCTATAGTTCTCATTAATGTTAAGTAAGGTATCTTCTGCAGTAGCAAGCTCTATGTTAGCTTCTATAATCCTATTTTTTAGCTCGATTATAGCAGGATCTTCTTCTGATAACATAATGTCAACTAGAGTTGCAATATCACTTTCAAACTCTAAGTATTCATCGCTACCAGCTGGCATTTCATTTAAAGTGGTAACAAGATCATTAAGTTCATTGTCTAAGTTATCTTGATAAGCTATCAGAGTTTGTTCAGATATTAGCAATTCCTGCGTAGCATTATTCACTTCATTTGTTACAATATCAATCTCGTTAGATACGTTAATTAAATTTTCTTCAGCCTCAAATAAAGGCGCTTCGTATTGCACGAGTTCTTGTTCAAGTTTTATTGTATCATCTGCAATAAATACCTGAGTAATGTCATCATAAATGTCAGCTTTTGATTCTGATGGTAGTACAATCCCAATACAAGAAAATCCTAATAGAATTAAACAAGGTAGTGATAATATTTTATTTTTATACAACATAATAAAGATCCTTCCATTTATTTATTTATTATAATATAATAATATCATAATATCATAATATCATGATATTATGATATTATGATATGTAAAGAGAAACTTTAAAAAGAAAGATTTTAAATGAAAGAGATGGAAGAAAATGCGTTAAAGGCGGCAAACTTCTTAAAAGGTATAGCAAACCAACATCGTTTAGTTATTCTCTGCCAATTAGCAGATGGTGAAAAAAGTGTGACTGAATTAATTGAGGCAACATCACTTCCACAAACTTCGATGTCACAGCATCTTTTGAAGTTGAAAGAAGAAAATATTGTTACATTTAGACGTGATCATCGTACCCTTTATTATTCGATAAAAAATGAAGCAATTTTCAAAATAATGGATGTTCTCTATCATGAATTTTGTTGAGCCAAGATTATCTTTTACTTTTATCCTAAGAATACAAGGCCGAAGAGATGAATAAGACCTCTGATAAAAAGCCGATTGTACATGCTTTTTTTGATGAAGATACAAATACGATTAGTTATGTAGCTGTTGATAAAGAAACAAATAATTGTGCAATCATAGATCCTGTGCTTGATTTTAATTATTCTTCTGGAAAAATCTCTTATAAAAATGCTGATAAGATAATAGATCTTATTAAAGAAAATGATCTCAATGTAGAGTGGTTAATCGAAACACACGTTCATGCCGATCATTTATCTGCAGCCCCTTACATTCAAGATTTTATTGGTGGTAAGATCGCTATTTCAGCTGAAATTAAAAAAGTACAAGATATTTTCGGTAAAGTTTTCAATGCAGGAACTGAATTCGAAAGAAACGGCAGTCAATTTGATAAATTATTTGATGATGGCAGCACTTACAATATTGGCAAATTATCGGGTAGGGTAATCCATACACCAGGACACACTCCGGCTTGTAATGCTCATTTGATAGGAGATGCTGTATTTGTTGGAGATACGTTATTTATGCCGGATGCCGGGACTGCACGTACTGATTTCCCTGGTGGTGATGCCAGATTACTATACAGATCTATACATAAGATATTCTCTTTGCCAGATGAGACAAGGTTGTTTGTTTGCCATGACTACGGTCCTAATGGTAGGGAATTCTTATGGGAAACAACCGTTGGCGAAGAGAGAAAAAGTAATATCCATATTGGAGGGAATGTTACAGAAGGCGAGTTTTTTAATATTCGAACAAAAAGAGATTCTTTGCTTGAAATGCCTCAGTTAATCATTCCTTCTATCCAGGTTAACATGCGAGGAGGGCACATGCCTCCAGCCGAAGATAATGGAAATGTGTATTTTAAAATCCCAGTAATGGGTTTAAAGGAGGAAGAGGATGACAATTGATTTTATAAATTTTACTCCATTCTTTTCATTAATAGGGGGTATATTTATTGGAATAGCTGCTTTATTGATGATGGTTTCAAAGGGCCGTATTATGGGCGTTAGTGGTATTTTATCAGGTTTAATAACAATGGAACGTAAAGCTGATTGGATGTGGAGAATTTCTTTTATTATAGGCACAATTTTTGGCCCATTTTTGTTAATATTTTTATTCGCAAAACCTATTGAATACCAGGCAGTTAGCGGTGGTATAATATTTTGGGTTGCTGGAGTTTTGGTTGGAATAGGATCTGCCCTGGGCTCCGGCTGCACATCAGGTCATGGTATATGTGGTTTGGCAAGGTTTTCAAAGCGATCTTTTTTTGCTGTTGCTATATTTATGGCAACGGCGATATCAACAGTCTTTATTATGCAATTAATAAATGGTGTATAAGATGAATCCAATTATGCGAATATTATTTGCGCTACTATGTGGTTTGATTTTTGGATTTGGGTTAGCTCTTTCGGGCATGTTAAATCCATCAAAAATATTTGGTTTTTTAAACATTTTTGGTCACTGGGATCCTTCATTAGCCTTTGTTATGGGCGGAGGTGTTATCGTTAATGCAATTGGTCACTATTTTATTGTAAAGAGACAGAAGCCTTTATTTTCAGAGAAATTTGAATTACCTATTAATGAAAAAATTGATAAACCGTTGTTGCTAGGGAGCGGCATATTCGGTATAGGATGGGGTATTTCTGGGTTATGCCCAGGACCCGTTGTTGCTAATATTCTCTTAAATCCATCGGATATATTTTTATTTCTCTTTTTAGTTGTGATTGGTTTGTGGATCGGAAAAAAATTAAAAAAATCCTATCTTAGAAGGATATTATAGAAATTTATAATTACTTTTTTTATCACTTCTTTTATATATCTTAAAAAAGTGGTGATCACGGGTGGATTTGAACCACCGACTTCCAGATTAGGAATCTGGCACTCTATCCAACTGAGTTACGCGATCACTAAAAATAACCTAATATAAATCAAATAAAAATAATAGATATTTTATAGTTGAGCGGCATCTGCAGCTAAATCCTTCGCTGCTTTTGATTTTAACCCTTTGGTTAATTCAATTTCTATATTCATAACTGCTTCTTTTTCAGAAATATCATGTGCTATAGAAACTTCTCTTGCCATTAATTCTAAGGCTGCTTCATATAACTGTCTTTCAGAATAAGACTGCTCTATTAATTTTGCATCTTTATATAGGTCTCTAACCACTTCTGCTATTAACAATATATTCCCAGAATAGATTTTTGTTTCATATTCCTGAGCTCTTCTACTCCACATGGTACGTTTAACTTTTGCATTTCCCCTTAAGATAGTAAAAGAATCTTTAAGTGAATCTAAGCTAGATAATTTACGGATTCCAGCAGTTTTCGATTTACTAACAGGCACCCTAAGAGTCATTTTTTCATGTGAAAAAAAGATAACATATAGCTCCAAGGTTGTTCCAGAAATTTCTTGTGTTTCGATATCTATTATTTTTCCAACTCCATGCGAAGGATAAATAACATACTGGTCGGTTACAAATTCTTTAGCGTTATTATTTTCTAGCATTTTACAAATAATTCCTTTTTTATTTATTTAAAAGATTACTAAGCTAATAAATTTGCTTAATTTATTAGACTGAGACCGATTAGTTGTTTCTGTTACAGAAGCTTAGAGTTAATATATTCTCTAAATTACAGTATAAAAAATTACGAGATTAATCGCCATCACCAGCCACAGGTGAGAAATGATTTTCTAATTTTCCTTCTAGGTCTTTGTATTTCTCTGAATCAATAGGTGATTCTTTTTTAATGGTTATATTTGGCCATATATTAGAATATTTAGTATTTAGTTCTAATAATTTTTCTAAACCTGGCTCTGTATCTGGTTTTATTGCATCTATAGGGCATTCAGGTTCGCATACACCACAGTCAATACACTCATCAGGATGGATCACAAGCATATTTTCTCCCTCATAAAAGCAATCTACAGGACATACCTCAACGCAATCC
Organism: Rhodobiaceae bacterium; assembly: GCA_018651345.1. Lineage (GTDB taxonomy): Bacteria > Pseudomonadota > Alphaproteobacteria > Rhizobiales > TMED25 > CAJIYR01. Next base: position 4,522 of record JABIEF010000028.1, on the reverse strand, counting down.
ATATATTTACATTTTATACAGGCCTCATTTACTATATAAGTCATTTATTCTCCAGAAAATAGAATATTTTTATATAAATTAACTATGATAACTAATTCTTGGTATAGCAGATAATAAAATTAATTTGAAGCATTATTCATTGAAGATAGTATAGAAAATGGATTTAGATTTTTTTTATCAATCTTTTTATCAATTTTATCTAAATTAATTATTCTTTTTTTAATCCACGTAGGATCATAGTTAGTTTTATTTTTTTTATTTAACGTATATCCAATGGACTTAAGAATTTTTTCAAAGTCAGCTCTTGTACAGCCAACTAACGTTAACATTTTTGGTGTTATGGTAAAAGATTTATTAGAAGAGAACTCCTGAGAATTCATTGCATCTCGAATATTATTTGATAATCTCTCAAATATATCAATTCTAATAACAAATGGATCACATATTTTGTAACCAATCATATTATATATCTCTTCTGAGATTTTAGGATTATATTTTGATGATGATTTTCCATATAATGATCCTAAGTCGTAATTTATAATGCTTTCGAAGTATAAATTATGGAGAATATTTTTTAATCTCGTGGGCTCGGGTTTAAGAAGTTTTTTGATGTAAATATATGTTTCTCCAATATATATGCCATAAGATCTAAATATCATTTTTTCGTCTTTATTTAAGTCTGTTATTTTTATAGATATTTTGTTGCGATCAATAATTCCAAGATTATTTTTCATTGTGTATTTGAGGCCAGATAAGTAGCCTTTAAGTGAATTATTGCGGTCTAATTTTATTAGATCACTTAATGTATCGGATATATACTCCTCTAACCAAGTGCTAATCTTTTTAAAGATTTTTTCTGTATTATTTGCCGATAGGAAAGTGTCTTTGATTAAACGGATATTAGGACTAAGTATATTGCTACCTTTTTTTATTTCTGCAACAGGGCAAGAATTCCAGATAACATGATTATTATTATCTAATATAAAGTCATCTTTTTCACTAGATAAAATATTTTTGGTAATTTTTTCTAATTCTAGTTTAATAATTTTATTTAGAGCAGATTTAGCAGATTTATTTTCATTTAATCCAATCTTATTGGTTATGTTGATAAATTTTAAACCGTTTATATTACCAAATAATTCTCCATTTATCATGATTTGGTTATTAGAATCTAATTTTATATTCGATAGATTCTGATTTTTTGAAGTGTTAATCAATACGCTTGCATGACGGTCGATAAACCTATTTGTCTGTTTATTATGTAGCGCATCAGAAGGTTTATCTTCAATTTTTCTAGTTAATTCTTGCCAATACACAGGATCTTTAATCCAATTTTTTTTATTTGTTATATAATTGCATGTCCTTATATAAGAAATTTTATTCGATAGACTATCAATATCTCCATCAATATTACTTGCATATTTTACTTCTTTTTCTAGCCATGCATCGTCAATATATTCCTTACTTCCTGTAAGGTCATTATAGACTTTTGCTATTATTGCTGAATGATTTTCAATTCCATTTTTCCTATAATCTGGCATTTGGCATATTTCCCATAACAATTTTATTTTCTCGTAACTAAGGGACTGGTGAGAAATTATATTAGCTCCAGATATGTATTCTAAAAAGAATGCATCTTCACACCGTTTGTTCAAGGAATAGATTTTACTTGGAGGGGCTAAGGATAAACTGGCTAATAAATTATTTAAGCTAGAAAAATCTAGGTCTGAATTTCTCCATTTAATAGATTTATTATACTCGAATCTGTGATTTTCAATATTGTTAATTATTTCTGGTTCCAATGGATCTAGGTTACTAGAAATACTAAAGGTTCCATCATTCTTATATCGACCAGCTCTGCCTGCAATCTGTGCAATTTCAATAGGAAAGAGAGGTCGGTATTTTTTGCCATCATATTTTTTTAAGGAGTCAAACATAACGTGGTCTATATCCATATTAAGGCCCATTCCAATGGCATCTGTTGCTACAAGATAATCCGCACCACCGGACTGATAAATCTCAACTTGCGCATTCCTAGTTCTTGGAGATAACGCTCCTAGAACGACTGCAGCACCTCCATTTTGTTGTCGAATGAAATCAGCAATTTCGTAAACACGATTAATAGAGAATGCTACGATTGCTGTTCTTTTAGGAAGTTTACTTATTTTTTTTGAACCTGAGTAGGTTAATTTTGATAACCTTGGTCTGGTGACTATTTCTATATCAGGAATTATACTAAGAATTAGTTTTTTTATTGTGAGAGAGCCAAGAAAAATTGTTTCCAGATTTCCTCTAGAGTATAGTAACCTATCGGTGTATATGTGTCCTCTTTCAGGATCCGAGGCTAGTTGAACTTCATCAATGGCAAGAAAATCTACTTCAATATCTAATGGCATAGCTTCTACAGTACAAATGTAGAATTTAGGATTTTTTGGTATTATTTTTTCTTCTCCTGTAATCAATGCTACGAAAGAGAATCCTATTTCATTTGCCAATTGATCATATACTTCACGCGCAAGTAATCTTAACGGGAATCCAATCATACCTGACTGATAGCTCAACATTGTTCTTATGGATAAATATGTTTTACCTGTATTTGTTGGGCCTAGTATCGCTTTTATTTTTTTATATTCTTTGGTCATGTTTTTTAATTATTATAGCTATAATTTAACTATTAGAACAGTTATAGAACATAACATGTCCGAATCAGTTATATAATCATATTCTTGTTTTGTTCTATACCATATATTGTTATTTAACATTTTATGAGCACACATAACGGGAATGATTTATTGTTAAACGAATGATTATATTAACTTATATGTTTCATTATAGAACAATATTTATATCGTTTATGGTTATATCATCTAATTCTATCTTTGTTATACCGAGATCAGTTTTTGCGTGTATCATTACGGGTATTAATATATCCATTTGATTATTTATTTTAATCTTTGAGAGCCATATTTTGTGATAGGGAGAGGGATTATCTTTTTCGTCCTCTAATTCTTTATCACTTTGTCCAGCAATAGGTGTATATTTTACTTCGCACCCTATTAAATCTTCAGCCTTCTTATTCAAATCTAATTTTCTGAATACTAATGAAAATACTTGTCTGCCATCCGTTATTTTCCATTGGCCTACACATGGATTATCTATTGTATATAAAGATATTTCTATTATAGTCGATAATGGGTCTTTTGTTTTGGTATCAAGGGGTATTGCCAGAAGATCTTCTTTTTCTTTATTATTTTCTGGGAGAGCATATATGGTTAATAATTCTGCTCTATAAGCAATACTAACATATCCTCTGCCTTTTTTAGTTGAGAGGTGATTGCTATAAAATTTTGGTGATATTGTTTTCTTTTCAAGATTTCCTCTAGATCCATAGGTGAATTCAGTTTTAGAAAAAATTCCACCAATTCCTTTTGCCTTTATTTTTGCATTAGCCCAGTATTTAGAATCAGATAAATTAATGTCTAATTCAAAATTAGCTATATTAAGGCCAAGAGATCTAACAGAATAATTAAGGTATATTTGTTCATTTAGATTATATCTATTTTCAATTGATATATCTTTATTCACACTATCTTCTGCTAATGAGAATGATATAGCTAACATAAATGTTGCCAGCATTAAGATTAAAAAATTTAAAATTGATTTTATTTTTTTATTCAGCATTTTCAGTAAAAAATTTTGATAGATGTTTTTGTTATTATAATTGTAATCAATACTTATAAACTTAACAACACGTAATGTATTTATATAGTATTTATAATAAATATATTAAAATTATTATGCTTATTGTACTCTTTTCTTAGTATCAATTTTATTAATAGATAAATATTTTATGGTAAGATTGATTTGTAAGTTGACTGGGCCATTGCAAGTGTTTATATAATCTATTTATAAATTAATTCTTTTTGGAGAAAACTCATGACAAGACGTTGTGAACTAACAGGTAAATCAGTTATGACTGGAAATAACGTCAGTCATGCAAAAAATAGAAATAGACGTCGATTTTTACCTAACTTAAATCAAGTAACACTATTGTCTGAAATTCTAAGCCAGAAAGTCTACTTAAGAGTATCAGCGAACGCCTTACGTTCTGTAGAACATAGAGGTGGTTTGGATGAATTTTTAATTAAAGAATCTTCAGAAAACCTATCACAAAAAGCACTTGAGATTAAAAAAAGAGTTATTAAAGCAAAACTTCAAGCAGCTGCAGAGCAAGTACAAGTATTAGCTCAATAATAATTATATGATACGTTCAAGAATTATTATACCAGTATTATGTATGATATTAGTGATCGTAGCTTCTAATATACTTGTTCAATATCCATTTAAACCATTGGGATTACATGATTTATTAACTTGGGGTGCCTTCACATACCCTGTTGCTTTCTTTATTACGGATATTACAAATCGACGCTATGGACCGCAGAAGGCGAGGTGGATAGTTTTCGCTGGTTTTATTGTAGCTGTATTTTTATCAATTTGGTTTGCAACGCCACGTATCGCT